>NZ_JAVREQ010000006.1:0-250864 GCF_031845485.1 Streptomyces hazeniae | reverse complement strand
CGTCCGGCCGCGTGCGTGGTGACGCCCCGGTGGGCCGACGAATCCCATACAGGACAGTCGAGACGTCAGTCAGCCGAGGGGTCAGACCCACCAACAGCGTCACCACGAACATCATCACTGTCAGCCGTACATGTGGCGCATCGCGTAGTCGACCATCTCCTCGACCGCCTTGGCGTCGAAGACCACCCGGTGCTCGCCCTCCATGTCGAGGACGAAGCCGTAGCCGGAGGGGAGGAGGTCGAGCACCTCGGCGCCCGTGATCACGAAGTACCGCGACTCCTTGCCGGCGTACCGGCGCAGCTCCTTGAGCGTGGTGAACATCGGGATGACCGGCTGCTGGGTGTTGTGCAGCGCCAGGAAGCCCGGGGTCTCGCCGCGCGGGCAGTAGACCTTCGAGGTGGAGAGGATCGACTGGAACTCCTCGGCGGACATCGACCCCGTGGTGAAGGCCCGCACCGCCTCGCCCAGCGAGGGCGGGGACGGCTCGGGGTAGAGCGGCTGCTGACCGTAGGGCGGCGGCGGTTCCGGCTCCGCGTAGCCCTGATGCGCCTGGTGGGCATGGGAGGACTGATGGGTCTGCTGATGACCCTGGTACCCGTACTGCTGCCCACCGTGCGGGTGTCCGTGACCCGCGGACGCGGTCTGGTCGTAGCCGTACATGCCCGAAAGGGTAACGAGTCGGTCCACCCGGCGTGCGCGCGCGGGAGATTCCCGGCCACGGCGGGGCCCGGAACCGCCCGGCGAGGGAGGAACGGGTCACAGTGGGACTCCGGGGGTTGCCTTAAATTACCCATGGGTAGCATCATCGGGACTACTGATCGGTACGAACGAGACTTCTTACGGAGCCGTCGCCATGGGGCACTACAAGTCGAATCTCCGCGACATCGAGTTCAACCTCTTCGAGGTCCTCGGCCGCGACTCGGTGTACGGCACCGGACCGTTCGCCGAGATGGACGTCGAGACCGCCAAGAGCGTGCTCTCCGAGATCGCGCGGCTGTCCGAGAACGAACTCGCCGCCTCCTACGAGGAGGGCGACCGCAACCCGCCCGTCTTCGACCCGGACACCAACACCGCGCCGGTCCCGGCGTCGTTCAGGAAGAGCTACCAGGCGTTCATGGACGCGGAGTGGTGGCGCCTGGGCATCCCGGAGGAGATCGGCGGCACCACCGCACCGCGCTCGCTCCTCTGGGGCTTCGCCGAGACCATCCTCGGCGCGAACCCGGCCGTCTGGATGTACGCCTCCGGCCCGGCCTTCGCGGGCGTGGTGCAGGAGGAGGGCACCGAGGAGCAGCACAAGATCGCCCAGCTGATGGCCGACAGGCAGTGGGGCGCCACCATGGTGCTCACCGAGCCGGACGCCGGATCGGACGTCGGCGCCGGCCGCGCCAAGGCCGTGCAGCAGGACGACGGCACCTGGCACATCACCGGCGTGAAGCGCTTCATCACCTCCGGTGAGCACGACATGTCCGAGAACATCGTGCACCTCGTCCTGGCCCGCCCCGAGGGCCACGGCCCCGGCACCAAGGGCCTGAGCCTGTTCGTCGTGCCGAAGTACGACTTCGACTGGGACACCGGCGAGCTCGGCGAGCGCAACGGCGTCTACGCCACCAACGTCGAGCACAAGATGGGTCTCAAGGTGTCCAACACCTGCGAGATGACCTTCGGCGCCAACCAGCCCGCCAAGGGCTGGCTGCTGGGCGAGAAGCACGACGGCATCCGCCAGATGTTCAAGATCATCGAATTCGCGCGGATGATGGTCGGCACGAAGGCCATCGCCACCCTCTCCACCGGCTACCTGAACGCCCTGGAGTACGCCAAGGAGCGGGTGCAGGGCGCCGACCTCCACCAGTTCACCGACAAGACCGCGCCGCGCGTCACCATCACGCACCACCCCGACGTGCGCCGCTCGCTCATGACGCAGAAGGCGTACGCCGAGGGCATGCGCGCCCTCGTCCTCTACACCGCCTCCGTGCAGGACGAGATCATCCTCAAGGAGCACGCGGGCGAGGACGCGGGCGCCGCGCACCGGCTCAACGACCTGCTGCTGCCCATCGTGAAGGGCTACGGCTCGGAGAAGTCCTACGAGCAGCTCGCCCAGTCGCTGCAGACCCTGGGCGGCTCCGGGTACCTCCAGGAGTACCCGGTCGAGCAGTACATCCGGGACGCCAAGATCGACACCCTGTACGAGGGCACCACGGCGATCCAGGGCCAGGACTTCTTCTTCCGCAAGATCGTCCGCGACCAGGGCCAGGCGCTCACCGCGCTGTCGGAGGAGATCAAGAAGTTCCTCGCCGAGGCCGCCGGGGGCGAGGAGCTGGCCGACGCCCGCGACCATCTCGCCCGGGCCGCCGTCGACCTGGAGGCCATCGTCGGCACCATGCTGACCGACCTGGCCGCCACCGAGAAGGACGTCAAGGAGATCTACAAGGTCGGGCTGAACACCACCCGCTTCCTGCTGGCCTCCGGCGACGTCGTCATCGGCTACCTGCTGCTGCGCGGCGCGGCCGTCGCGCAGGACAAGCTGACCGACGCCTCGGCCAAGGACCGGCCGTTCTACCAGGGCAAGATCGCCGCGGCGAAGTTCTTCGCCGCCAACGTGCTGCCCGGCCTGGCCGTGCAGCGCTCGCTCGCCGAGACCGTCGACCTGTCGGTCATGGACCTCGACGAGTCGGCGTTCGTATGCTGAGCGGCATGAGCAACGCGCCCCGCACCAGCCACGCGAACCGCCGCTTCGACAGCGGCCACACCGACGACCTGACCGCCTTCCTCGCGCAGTCGCCCACCCCGTACCACGCCGTGGCCTCCGCGGCGCGGATGCTGGAGAAGGCCGGCTTCCGCCAGGTCGAGGAGACCGCCGCCTGGGACGGCGAGGCGGGCGGCCGCTACGTGCTGCGCGGCGGCGCGATCATCGCCTGGTACGTGCCTCAGGACGCGACTCCGGCCACCCCGTACCGCATCGTGGGCGCGCACACCGACTCCCCCAACCTGCGGGTCAAGCCGCTGCCCGACACCGGCGCGAACGGCTGGCGCCAGGTCGCCGTCGAGATCTACGGCGGCACGCTGCTCAACACCTGGCTCGACCGCGACCTGGGCATCGCCGGCCGGCTGACCCTGCGCGACGGCTCCACCCGCCTGGTGAACGTCGACCGGCCCCTGCTGCGCGTCCCGCAGCTCGCCATCCACCTCGACCGGCAGGTCAACGAGGGCCTCAAGCTCGACAAGCAGCGCCACATGACCCCGGTCTGGGGCCTGGGGACGCCCCGGGAGGGCGACCTGATGGCCTTCCTGGCCGACGAGGCCGGCCTGTCCGCCGCGGACGTCACCGGCTGGGACCTGATGGTGCACAGCGTCGAGGCCCCCGCCTACCTCGGGGCCGACCGCGAACTCCTCGCCGGCCCCCGGATGGACAACCTGCTGTCCGTGCACGCGGGCGCGGCGGCGCTCGCCGCGGTCGCGGCCGAGGGCGGCCTGCAGCACATCCCGGTGCTCGCGGCGTTCGACCACGAGGAGAACGGCAGCCAGTCCGACACCGGCGCCGACGGGCCGCTGCTCGGCAGTGTGCTGGAGCGTTCGGTCTTCGCGCGCGGCGGCACGTACGAGGACCGGGCACGCGCCTACGCGGGCACGGTGTGCCTCTCCTCCGACACCGGCCACGCCGTGCACCCCAACTACGTGGAGCGGCACGAGCCGGGGCACCACCCGATGCCCAACGGCGGGCCCATCCTGAAGGTCAACGTCAACCAGCGGTACGCCACGGACGGCACCGGCCGCGCGGTGTTCGCCGCCGCGTGCGAACGGGCCGGGGTGCCGTGGCAGACGTTCGTGTCCAACAACGCGATGCCGTGCGGGACGACGATCGGTCCGATCACGGCGGCGCGGCACGGGATCGCGACGGTCGACATCGGCGTGGCGATCCTGTCCATGCACAGCGCGCGCGAGCTGTGCGGGTCCGAGGACCCGCACCTGCTCGCCTCGGCGCTCGCCGCGTTCCTCGCGGAGTAGGCACCGGCGGGCGGGGCGGTGCCGGGGCATCCGCGGGGGCGTGCGCGGGGGACCGAACCGTGCGGCGGGCGACTCGTGTTGATTGCATGTCACCGAGGTGGGTACCCGAGGGGACACCTCGGCACCGACTGCAGAACGGAGGAGCACTCATGGGCATCGTCGTGTGCATCGTCATGCTGGCAGTGGGCGCCATCCTGACCCTGGCCGTCGACTGGGACCTTCAGGGCGTCAACGTGGACGTCGTCGGCATCGTCCTCATGGCCGTCGGCCTGCTCGGCCTCTCGGTCTACGTGAGCATCTTCAAGCGCCGCAAGACGCAGCCGCCCTCGCCCGCGGCACCCGTGTCGGTGGAGGACAACCGGCACCACTGGGAGTGACGTTCACGCCCCGGCCCCGCCCTGCGGGTCCAGGCCGGCCAGCACCAGCGGGAGGCGGGACGTCCCCGCGTCCGTGACGCGGACCGGGACGCCCCAGTCCTGCTGGTGCACGTGGCAGGCCGGGTAGGGGTTCGCCGGGTCGTCGTCGCAGGACGCGGCCGTCGCGGAGACGTGCAGCACGCCCTCGACGACGCCGTCCGCGAGCAGCAGTTCGCGGGTCAGCGCGGTGTCCGTTCCCCCGCCCCCGGCGAGGAGTTCCGGCGGCGTGGCGCTGACCTGGAGGCGTGTCGAGGGGCCGTAGCGCTCGTCCAGCTTCTGCCCGGCGGGGGCCTGGAAGACCACGTCGAGCCGCAGCTTCCCCGGTGCCACCTCGGTCGCCGTGCGCTGCGTGCGGTGGGCCACGGCGTCGACCCGTACGGCCTCCTCCGGCAGCCGGAGCCGCGTGAGCCGGTGCCGTGCGGACTCCACGACGACGATGTCGTCGTCCGCCAGGACGGCGCCGGACGGCTCGCGCAGATCGGTGGCAAGGGTGCTGACCGCGCCCGTCGCGGGGTCGTAGCGGCGCAGCGCGTGGTTGTAGGTGTCGGCCACCGCCACCGAACCGTCCGCCAGCGCGGTGACGCCCAACGGGTGCTGGAGCAGGGCCTGTCCGGCGTCGCCGTCGCGGTGCCCGAAGTCGAACAGACCGGTGCCGACGGCCGTACGGACCACCAGGTCGCCGCCCTCGTCGCGGGTCAACCAGCGCACCGCGGAGGTCTCGGAGTCCGCGACCCAGAGGCGTCCGCCGGCGGCGGACAGGCCGGAGGGCTGCGCGAACCACGCCTCCCGGGCCGGGCCGTCGACCAGGCCCTCGTTGGTGGTGCCGGCGGCCACCGCGACGGTGTCCTCCGACGGGTCGTACGTCCACAGCTGGTGGACGCCCGCCATCGCGATCCACACCCGGTCCTCGAACCAGGCCAGGTCCCACGGCGAGGAGAGCGCCACCTCGCGGGCGGCGCCGTCGGTCGGGGAGCCCTGCCACCACTGCTTCCCGGTCCCGGCGACGGTCGCGACCTCGCCCGTGGCGGGGTCGTAGGTGCGCAGCGCGTGGTTGACCGTGTCGGCGACGAGGAGCAGGCCGTCCGGCCCGTCCCCGCCGGCCGAGGGGAGGACGAGGAGGCCCTGCGGCTCGCTGAACCGTGCCGTCTCCGCCGGCCCGTCGGCCAGTCCCCGCTCGCCGCTGCCGATCCGGCGGACGACGGTCTCACCGTCGGCGTCCAGCTCGACGAGCTGGTGGCGGGTCGTGTCGGAGACGAGGAAGTGCCCGCTGCCGGGCAGCCGTACCGCCTTGCCGGGGAAGCGCAGGTCGGTGGGCTCGGGCTCCGGCGGCACGTACGGGCCCTCGCCCCGGCGCAGGGTGCCCTTCGCGGCGTGTTCGGCCTCCAGCTCGCTCACCAGCGTCTCCAGCGCGTGCGCGTGCCCCTCGCCCGCGTGCTGGGCGACGACGTACCCCTCGGGGTCGATCACGACCAGCGTCGGCCAGGCGCGCACGGCGTACTGCTTCCAGGTGGCGAGGTCCGGGTCGTCCAGCACGGGGTGGTGCACCCCGTACCGCTCGACGGCGTCCACGACGGCCTGGTGCTCGGCCTCGTGCACGAACTTCGGCGAGTGGACGCCGACGATCACCAGGGTGTCGGCGTGCCGCTCCTCCAGCTCCCGCAGCTCGTCCAGCACGTGCAGGCAGTTGATGCAGCAGAACGTCCAGAAATCCAGGACACAGCACCTACCACGCAAGTCCGCTAGAGACAGGGACTTGCCGCCGGTGTTGATCCATGCCCGTCCTTGCAGCTCAGGGGCGCGCACGCGTGGTCGTCGGCTCATGCGTCCAGCCTCTCAGACCGCGAACGACCCTTGGCCCGGCAACCGTGCGAAGACGCCCCTCACTGCGAAGCTGCACGATGGCTTCTGTGCGCTGCTCAGCACCCACGTCATCATCGACGCACTGAACGGGGTCGACGTGCCGTGCTGGGCCGACAAGGCGTACCGAGGTGCCGGTGGCACCATACGCGTGCCCTAGAAGGGCCGCTGGGCGACGCTGTCCGCAGGTCAGCAAGCCGTGGACCGCTCACACGCGAAGATCCGCGCACTCGTCGGGCAGGCCATGGCCACCCTCAAGAACTGGCGCCTCCTCCGCAAGCTGCAATGCTCCACCACCCGCATCACCAGCCTCGTCCGGGCCGTCCTCACCCTGGACCTGACCTGCGCAAACTGAGGTTGGCAAACGCCCCCGTAGCCGCTGTTGATGTACAGTCAAGTCCCGCGCAGGGGATACACGCCAATGCGGCCTTCACTCAATTCACCTCGTGCTGCACACGCATGCCCGAGATTCCAAACGAGAGTTACAACCGTGCGTAAGTTCGGAACCCGTAATACCTGGAAGCGGATCGGTTTGGCTGCTTCCCTCTCGACCCTCCCGTTGACCCTCGCGAGCCCCGCTTGGGCTGTCGTGAAGTTCTCGTACATAGATGATGGAGTCGCCGGTTTCACCTCGCATCCACTGACGGATGACGGAGGTACCGGACCGAACAAGGTGGACTTCACCGGATGCCATGCGTGGTCGGGCACAAGTGTGACTGTTCAGCTGCGTCGTGCTGTCATCGGACCCGACACCGGATACGACACGAAGAAGTACACGGCATGCTTCAACGGTGGAACGTCGTCCGGCGAGTGGGGTGCCGGAATCGATGGCCACGACTACTACTTCAGACTCACCAAGATCGATGGCAGTTCGCAAGTCGGCCCGGTGATCGACGTCGTAGAGACCGTATGTCGTTCTAGAGGGCACTGGATTCTGAATTCCTGGGTGGAGACCTGAAACGCAGGTCTCCACCTGCCTCTTGGTGAAACAGAGAGGCACCCCCACGCTCGAATACCAAGGTGTTGCATGGCCATTTCGATGTCCGAGTGTTCCTTCTCCTATCGGCGTAGACGCCCGGTGCTGCGTGATCTCAGCTTTACGCTGCCCCCCGGGCGGACCGTGCTCCTGGGGCCGAATGGAGCGGGAAAGAGCACCCTGCTGGGCTTGTGCGCATCTGCGCTGCGCCCGGATTCCGGTTCCGTCACCTATGGCGACCTGAGCACCGGCCGGCGTCGCGCGCTGCCCGCGTTCCGTAGGCGTGTGGCATGGATGCCTCAGCAGGTGGAGCAGGTGCCAGGGCTCACGGCCCGGGATCAGGTCGCGTATTCCGGTTGGCTCAAGGGGATGCCCCGGCGCGAGGCGTGGCGTGAGGCCCTCCAGGCCCTGGACCGCGTGGAGTTGGCCGATCGGGCGGACGACAGGGTCCAGGAACTCTCCGGGGGACAGCAGCGACGCGTCGCAGTGGCGCAGGCCCTCGTGCATGCCGCAGAGGTCCTTCTCCTCGATGAGCCGACAGCAGGCATGGATCCCCGGCAGCGGCAGGTCTTCCACCAGATTCTCGCCGACCTGTCGAAAGAGGTGCACATCGTTCTCTCCACCCATGACACCTCGGACATCGCCAACTCGTACGACTCGGTCGTGGTTCTGTTGGGCGGTCAGGTGCGCTTCTCGGGAACGGTGGTGGACTTCCTTTCCCACGCGAGCGCGACGGCGACATCCGATGAGCAGCGGGCCACCTCCGCTTATCAGGCCTTCACCGAGATCGATGGGGCGATCTCATGGTGAACCGATTCCCCTTCGCTCGACACTCGGCCGTCATCGGGTTCGGAGCCCCGACGGTGGCTCTGGCGATATACTTCACCGCCTACCAGCCCACGCCGTTCACCGGTGAGGGTTCCCTCGTCGTGGTCTCGGTGGCCCTGAGGGTCGCCGCGCTGGGAATCGCCTTGGTGGCCGCATGGGACGCAGGGAGGCTCCGCCAGGCTCGGATCACAGCCGCCCCGTCCAGCCGCCACCTGCTGCGAGTATTTCTCGATGCGATGGCCCCCACCCTGGCCCTGGTGATGATCAGCTGGGTGGCGTCCTTCCTGTTGGCGATCAGCTATCTGGGGGGCCCCGCACCAGGGCTCCATGACACCGTTCCCATGGTCCGAAGTCTTGCGATCCCCTTCAGTGCAGTAGCCGTCGGCTTCTTCCTCGGACTCTCCCTTCCGCCCGTTATCGCCCGCCCCCTTGCGGTGGTGATCACGGCGCTGTGGGTCTTCGTCGCCTATACGCTGGGTATCCCATGGCTGCGGGCGATGTCCGGATTCGACATGAGCATTCCGACCTACACGGATGTCGTGGACCGCGCCCACCTCATGGCACCGGCGATCCTGGCTCTCGGGCTGCTGCTCGGTCTTGTCACGCTCAGCCTGCTCTCACGTCCGGCGCTGCGCGCCGCCGCCATGGCCTGCTGCGTCCTCGCGGGCTTCGGAGCGTCGTATCCTCTCGTGAGTGACGCCCCGCGCTACGCCGACCCCACAGTTCCCCGCACTTGGGCGACGACATGTGCGCGGACTGCCCCGGTGATCTGTGTGCCCGGCGAGTTCGCCGACGACATTCCCGCGTTGCACCGCTCCGCTCAACACGCGCTGCCCCGCATGCGAGAGGTCGGGTTCACCCCACCCCGGAAGCTGGCCTTCGTCTCGGAGGATCTACCGCTGGCACGCGACACCTGGCGAATCTTCCTCCAGAAGCCGGTGACCCGCCACCGCAGCCGGACCGTCTACGTCAGCGCCTTGGTTCCGACAGGGCTCCACCACTGCCCGGCACTTCCTGATGACTACGTCTATCCGGGGCGCGGAGCCGCTTCCGCCTGGATCGGCCTGACGGTTGGGATGTCGGAGGCCGAGGCCGCCCGCAGCTACGGACCCAGTGGTGTGTACCGGGCACGCTGGGTGCGCAGCCTCTCCCATGCGAAGCAGTACGCCTGGTACGAGCAGCAGTTGCGTTACCTCGAGTCCTGCGACGTGCAGGTCCACGAGAAGGCCAGGGCGGGGGCCAAGGCCGAGAGCGAGCGGGGCCGAGCGCTGGGGCCGCGGTTGGAGGATCCGGCGGACATGGCACCGGGCGTGGGCCGGTGACCCTCTGGGCGCGCGCACGAAGAATCTGGCTGCTGCCTGTGGCCCTGTGCGCCTGGACGCTCCTCCTTGTGCTCGTTCGTGACGACGTGGCGAAGGTTCCCCAGATCGCTGCGCGGGGCACCTTCTCGGTCAAGCTGATGAACTTCGTCCCGCTCATCCTGTGCATCCCGACGATGTACTGCATGAGTCGGCGCCTCATCGCCACCGAAACCACAGCGGCGCGAGCGGTCGCCGTCGTCGACCGGCTGGCTCTCCTGCTTCTGGGGGTGAGCGCGGCGGGACTGGGGTTCACACTCGGGGAGTTCCTGGACATGCCGACGGCGGTGGCGGGCGGACGCAACACCGTCATGGTGCTGGGCCTCGCTCTCCTCGTAAACATCTGGTACGGGCCGTTCGCCGGTGGCGCGGCGGCGACCATGTTCGTGATGTTCAGCATCGTCACCGGCCTGGCGGGAGACCAGAGGCCGTACCCGTGGGCGGTTCTCCTGATGGAGTCCACCAGCGTTGTGGCGGCGGTCGTAGCGGCGGTCAGCTTCACTGCCGGTCTGATCGCGATGCCGTACGGCCGACAGATGCCGGGTTGACATGGCCTTGGGCGGAAGCCCGAGGATACTGGCCGTCACTGAGGGTCACGTCCGCCGAGGTGGTGTAAGAAGCCGTTTCTCAACCGGATGTGGAACGTGCGGTCGAACAGGGTTCCTGATCGGGTGATCTTCCGGCTGTGTGCGCATGAAGGCAGGGCCTCTCGGTAGCTCGGAGGTGCGAATCCGACCGAGCGATGCCGGGAGGCCCTGTCGTCGTTGTTGTACGCGCCCTTCGCCCACCGAGTTCAACTCCTTCGCCGTATCGTGCGACTGAGCTCTTTCCAACCTTGGTTTGCGCAGGTCGGGTGCAGGGTGAGGACGGCCGCTGCTGCCGGTGCGGGCCTGCGTCCAGGGCCAGGACGGGCAGCCGGGCACGTACGCGGGCCCGGCGGGCGGCGGCGGGAGCGGGCGCGGAGCCGTCGTGGTCCGTACGGACAGGGGTGCCATTCGGCCGTATCGCACCGGTCCGCCGGTCGCTCCTCGCACGTACGGGGTACACGCCGGACATGAGGTATCTGGTCAGGGAACGCGTGTTCGGGATCGGCGAGGACTTCTGGGTGGAGGACGAGGACGGCGAGCGCGCCTTCCTCGTCGACGGCAAGGCGCTGCGCCTCCGCGAGACCTTCGAGCTGAAGGACCGTGCGGGGAACGTCCTCGCGGTGGTGCGGAAGAAGGCGGTCAGCCTGCGCGACACGATGCGCGTGGAGCGGGACGGCGAGGTCATGGTGACCGTGCGGGAGAAGCGCTTCACGCCGATGCGCACGGTCTACCGCGCGGAGCTGGCCACGGGGGAGGAGCTGGAGATCCGCGGCGACCTCGTCGGCAAGGAGTACGACATCGAGCACGACGGGCGACGGCTGGCCCGGGTGTCCCGCAAGTGGTTCCGGGTCCGCGACGCCTACGCCGTCGACGTGGAACAGCCGGACGCGGACCCGGTGATGCTCATCGCCATCGCGGTGTGCGTGGACCGTCTGATGGAGTCCGAGGACGACGGCACGCTGGAGTGAGAGGGCGGGCCGGGCTCAGAGGACGCGGTCCTTGAGGGCCGGGAAGGTGTCGCGGATGCGGGCGACCTCGGCGAGGTCGAGGGTCGCGGTGAGCACCTGCTCCTCGGCGTCCTCGGCCTCGGCGAGCACGTCGCCCCAGGGGTCGATGATCGCGCTGCGGCCGGCCATGGGCACGCCGGCGTGGCTGCCGGAGGTGCCGCAGGCGAGGACGTAGGCCTGGTTCTCCACGGCGCGGGCGCGGGCCAGCAGGCTCCAGTGTCCGGCCCTGGCCCTGGGCCAGCCGGCGGGGACGACGAAGACGCGGGAGCCGGCGTCGACCAGGCTGCGGAACTGTTCGGGGAACCGCAGGTCGTAGCAGGTGGCGAGGCCGATCACGGCGGCCGGGTGGTCGACGGTGACCGTTTCGGTGCCGGCGGCCATCAGGGTGGCCTCGCCGCGGTCGAAGCCGAAGCGGTGGATCTTCCGGTACGTCGCGGCGAGGGAGCCGTCGGGGGCGAAGACCAGCGAAGTGTTGAACAGTTCGCCGCCGGGGGCCCGTTCGACCACGGAGCCGGCGTGCAGCCAGACGTCCGCGTCGCGGGCCGCGGCGCTCATCGCGGCGGCGGTGGGCCCGTCGGCGGCAGGCTCGGCCTCGTCCTCGAAGCGGTCGAAGGAGAAGGCCCCGACGGGCCAGCCCTCCGGGAGGACGACCAGATCGGCGGCGGACTGCTCACGCACCATGCGGGCGGCGCGCTCCCGGCGGTCGGCGACCGGTTCGTCCGGGTCGACGCGGAGCTGGATCAACGCGGCGCGGAGCGAGGAGCCGTGCACGGTACCACCGTCTCTTTCGGAAGGGGCGGAAGGGCATAGCATCGTCATCCAAAAGCACTGCCGGGGTGCCCGAGCGCAGCGTAACTTGAGAGCACCCGTACCGCGAACGCATCCGTACCGCCCGAGGGGCCTCGTGACCGACCACCCAAGCCTGCAGCCCTACGTCGACGCCTGGACGCAGTCCATCGAAGCGATATCCGAACTGGTGCAGCCGCTTGCCGAGGGCGAGTGGAACCGCCGGACCGACTGCCCCGGGTGGTCGGTCCGTGACGTCGTCTCCCACATCATCGGCATCGAGTGCGAACTGCTCGGCGACCCTCGCCCGATCCACTCCCTGCCCCGCGACCTGTACCACGTGCGGGACGAGACGAGCCGTCACATGGAGGTGCAGGTCGACATCCGCCGGCACCACACGGCGCCGGAGATGACCAGCGAGCTGGAGTACACCGTCATCCGACGCTCCCGGCAGCTGCGCAACGAGAAGCGGCAGCCGGACGAGGAGGTGCGGCACGTGCTGCCGGGCGAGGCCCCGATCACCCTCGAACGGCTGTTGCAGATACGGGCCTTCGACGTGTGGGTGCACGAGCAGGACATCCGGCGGGCGCTGCGCACGCCGGGCGACCTGGATTCGGCGGCGGCACACGTCTCCCGTGACGTGCTGGTCGCCGGACTGCCGGGCGTGGCGAGGGCGGCGGACGCGCCGGCCGGTTCGGCGGTGGTGTTCGACGTGTCCGGACCGGTGGAGTTCATGCGCACGGTGCGGGTCGACGACCAGGGCCGGGCCACGGTCGACGGCAGCGTCTCGCTCGGCCCCACGGTGACGCTGTCGCTGGGCTGGGAGACCTACGTGCGGCTCGCCTGCGGGCGCACCCGGCCGGAGAAGGTCGCCGAGGACGTGAAGATCGAGGGCGACGCCGAGCTGGCGCAGCGCATCCTGCGCCGCTTCGCCGTCACCCCGTAGGTCCCGGCCCGCGCCCCGCCGCCGTACGGGCTCCCCGCGGGCACCGTACGGCGCTCGTGGGGGAGGCCGGGCGCGAAGAGTCCCCGGCCCGGCACGCCCCGGCGGGTCATACCGGCACGTGGACGGTTTCGACGCGGCTGGCGACGACGCGTTCGCGTTCCCTGCGGTGGGCACGGCCGCGCAGGCGCAGGATCTGGCTGATACCGAAGGCCTGGAGCACGAAGATCCCGGACAGGGCGATGCGGAAGTCGTCCCCGGTGAGGTCGAGGAGCACGCCGACGGTCAGCAGGGTGGTCATGGAGGCGGTGAAGCCGCCGATGTTGACGATTCCCGAGGCGGTGCCCTGCCGCTCGGGCGGGTTGGCGGGCCGCGCGAAGTCGAAGCCGATCATGGACGCGGGCCCGCAGGCGCCGAGCACGACGCACAGCGTGATCAGCAGCCAGCCGGGCGCGGGCCCGGACCAGAGCAGCACGGCGGCCCAGAGCAGGGCGGTGGCGGCGACCGTGCCGAGCGCGAGCGGGGTGCGGGCGGCGTGGTGGCGTGCGAGGAGCTGGCCGTAGGCCAGGCCGACGACCAGGTTGCTGCCGACGACCAGGGTGAGCAGCGCCCCGGCGTGGGCGCGGTCGAGGCCCTGGTCCTGGATGAGGAAAGGCATCCCCCACAGCAGCAGGAACACCATGGCGGGGAACTGCGTGGTGAAGTGCACCCACATGCCCAGCCGGGTGCCGGGTTCGCGCCAGGTGGCGGCCGTCTGGCGGCGCACATAGGCGAGACCGACGTGCGGCACGGGTTCCGGGGCGTGGCCTTCGGGGTGGTCCCGCAGGAGGAGCAGTACCAGCACCAGCACGACGACGCCGGCGACCGCGCTGCCGGCGAAGGTGGCGGTCCAGCCGTAGGCGCTCAGCACGCGGGCCAGTACGAGCGTGGTGACCAGGTTGCCGGTCTGGCCCACGAGTCCGGCGAGCTGGCCGACGAACGGGCTGCGGCGGGGCGGGAACCAGCGGGTGCCCAGACGCAGCACGCTGATGAACGTCAGCGCGTCGCCGCAGCCGAGCAGGGCGCGGCAGGCGAGGGCGACGGGGTAGGTCTCGGCGAGCGCGAAGCCGAGCTGGCCGGCGGTGAAGAGGGCGGCGCCGAGCATCAGCACGCGGCGGGTGCCCCAGCGGTCCACGAGCAGGCCGACGGGTATCTGCATGCCCGCGTAGACCATCAGCTGGAGGAGCGAGAACGTGGACAGCGCGGAGGCGCTGACCTCGAACCGTTCGGCGGCGTCGAGGGCGGCGACGCCGAGGCTGGTGCGGAAGGTGACGGCGACGAAGTAGACGGCGACGCCGACGCTCCACATGGCGACGGCGAGCCGGCCGCCGGGCGGCTCGGGCGCGGGCCGCGCGGCGCGCGGCTGCGGGACGGAGCGGCTCACCGGACGTCTCCGTGGACCAGGTTGCGGACCCAGCTCACGTGCCGGTGCACGGCCTCGGCGGCGGCGTCCGCGTCGCCGGTGCGGACGGCTTCGAGGATCTCGGTGTGCTCGGTGATGTTCTTCGCGATGCGGTCGGGGTGGGCGTGCATGACGGCTACGCCCATGCGCAGCTGCCGGTCGCGGAGCTGGTCGTAGAGGCGGACCAGGATCGCGTTGCCGGTGGCGCGGACGATCTCCGCGTGGAAGCAGCGGTCGCTCACGGCGACGTCGGCGAGCTGCCCGGCGCCGGCCTGCTCGTGCTGGCGGGCGAGCAGCTCCTCCAGCCGTGCGACGAGGCCGGCCGGGGTGGCGGTGGCGGCCTTGCGGACGGCGTGCTCCTCGACCAGCAGGCGGGTCTCGACGACGTCGGTGATCTCCTGCGCGGAGACCGGCAGCACCAGGGCGCCCTTCTTCGGGTAGAGCTTGAGCAGCCCCTCGACCTCCAGGCGCAGCAGGGCCTCGCGGACGGGGGTGCGGGAGACGCCCACCGCGTCGGCCAGCTCGCCCTCGGTGAGCAGCATGCCGCCTTCGTAGCGACGCTCCAGGACGGCACGTTTGACGTGGTCGTAGACCCGCTCGGCGGCGGGCTGCCGGGGTGTCGCGGCGGTGCGGGGCGGGCTGGACGCGGGCATGTGCACATCTTAGATACAACAGGGATGCGTGTACCGGGCCGTCCGCATGGCGGGACGGGCGCACGGAGGGCCGGGCCCGTCGGGACGGGCACGGACCGACTCACCCCCGCAGCGCGACGGACGGGCCGCCGGGGCCGGGGCCGGTGCGGCGCGGGGCCGGGCCGGACGGTCAGGCGCGCAGGCCCTGGACGGGCTGGTGCGTGCGGGACTCGATGTCCCGCGCGGCCGCGTTCAGCAGCTGGTGGGAGAGGTCGGACAGCGCACGGGCCGCGGCGAGTTCGTCGCCGATCGCCGGCACGTTCTCGTCGGCGGGGTTGGCGTGCGCGACGCCCTCGCCGACCATCGCCACGCCGTTGCGCCCGCTCAGCCGCGCGTGGCAGCGCGTGTCCCGGCCGTCCTCGGCGAGTGCCAGTTCGACGTTCCAGTTCGCACCCATGACACACCTCCGCGGGGCAGACCCTCCGGACGGTTCCGGGACTCGGCCCGTCGCTTCCATGGTCCCTCGCGCGAGCCGCTCCCGCACGCCCGGCCGCAACCGAACGCACAGAATCCCCCGGGTGAATTCCCAGTATTCCGCGAACACTCCAACTCGTCTTGCAGACGGGGGATTTGATGTGCGATAACGATTGCACATCCGGTCGGTACGGATGCGCGGCACTCCGCCGGGCACGTCGGCCGTGTTCGGCCTGCCCCCAGCACGCGCGCCGAGAAGGAGCTCCGACGACGGCGATTCCCTGCCTCCTCCCAGCTCTCCGGCCGCCCCCGGCGGTGCCCGGCGGCGCGGCCGGACGACAGCAGGCCGGCCCCGCCGCTTCCGGACGACGACCGCGCCGCCCCGCACCACCCCACCCCCCACCGGTTCACCGCCAGACCTAGGTAGCTGCGTGACACACATACGTGATCACTCCGGCCCTGCGGAAGAGGGCCCGACGTGAGAATCAGCCAACGCCTCGTCCTGCTGGTCAGCGTCCCGCTGGCCGTCACCGTCACGTTCTCCGGACTGGCGCTCGCCCCCGCCACCAGCCAGGCGGTCGACGCGCACCGGCTGACGGACATGGTCCGCGCGGCGCAGGCCGCGAGCGACCTCGCCCACGACCTCCAGCGGGAACGGTCGGCGGCGACCGTCCTGGTCGCCGACGGCTCGGGAGCAGCCTCGTTCCGCAAGCGCGCCGAGGCCACGGACGACAGCGCGGCGCGCTTCTCCGCCCGGCGCGCCGCGCTCGACTCCCTGCCCGAGAAGGCCCGGGGCGCCCTGGACCGCGTCGCCGGTGCCCTCAGCGACCTGCCGTCGCTGCGGGCCCAGGCCCGCTCCGGCAGCAGCTCCCTGTCGGCCCTGGTGTTCCGCTACCGCATCCTGATCGCCGACCTCGTCTCCTACCGGGACGGCATCGCGCAGGCGGAGGGAGTCCGGACGGACATCGCCGACCGGATCCACGCCGTCGCCTCGCTGTCGCGCGCCGGCGAGAGCCTGGGGCAGCAGCAGGTGACGGTCTTGCGCGCGCTCTCCGGAGGTGGTTTCACCCCGGCGTCGAAGCAGACCTTCGACGCCACCCGGCTCGACTACGACGACGCGGTCCGCAACATGTACACGCTCGGCCCGGCCGAGTGGCGCACCCTCCTGGAACGCCGGCTCTCCGGCTCCCGCGCCGTCGCCGCGCGCCGGCTCGAGGACCAGGCGGCACGCAGCGGGACCGGGGAGGAGCTCACCGTCTCCGGCCGGGAGTGGAGCCAGGCGACGTCGGAACGCCTGGAACTGCTGCAGTCGGTGGAGAGCCGGGTCGACGACGCCCTCCTCGACTCGGTGGCCTCGGAGCGGAACCGGCTCACCGGGTGGGCCGTGGGCGAGGCGCTGCTCGTGGTCGCGGCGCTGGTGGGCGCCGTGGTCTTCGCCCTGCGGCTGGGCCGCGTCATGATCCACCGCCTGCGGGACCTGCGCAACGCCGCCCACGAGGTCGCCCACCACGGCCTGCCGGAGACCATGCGGGAGCTCTCCCGGCCCGGCGCCCTCACCGGCACGACCCCGGAGAAGGTCGCCGAACGCAACGGCAGTCCGCTGCCCGCCGACGGCGGCGACGAGATCGCGGAACTGGGCGAAGCCTTCAACGCGGTGCACTACGAGACCATCCGCCTCGCGGCGCAGCGCACCCGCTCGCACGAACGATTCGCCGAGACCCTGGTCGGAGTCGCCCGCCGCGGCGGCCAGTTGACCAGCGTGATGGTCTCGGAGCTGGACGCCGTGCAGCGCGACGAATCCGATCCGGAGCGGATGAAGGTGCTGTTCGCGCTGGACCACCTGGCCGTCCGGATGGAACGCAACACCAACAGCCTGCTGGTGCTGGCGGGGCACGGCCAGGGCCGGGTACGCGCCTCCGACGTGCCGTGCTCCAGCGTGATCGTGGCCGCCGCGCAGCAGACCGAACAGTTCAACCGGGTCTCGGTGGGCGCCGTCGACGACATCCACATCGCCGCCCGCGTGGTGCACGACCTGGCCCACCTGCTCGCCGAACTCCTGGACAACGCCACCCGGTTCTCGCCCCCGGACACCGAGGTCGGGGTCGCGGTGTGGCGGATGTACGACCGGGCCGTGGTGGCCGTCGTCGACGAGGGCGTCGGCATCCCGGCCGAACGCCGTGCCGTGCTGAACGCCGAACTCGCCAACCCGAGGACCGACGTGGGCGGCGTCCGTTCCATGGGACTGCACGTGGTGGCCAAACTGGCGGCACGGCACGGCATCGTCGTCGAACTCCGGGACTCCTCGGGTTCCGGCACCATCGCCGAGGTCACCCTGCCCGCCGCCGTGGTCACGACCGGGCCCCGGAACGGGAGCGACGAGGTCTTCACCCCCACCGCCCGCCCGGCCCCCCGCGGCCGGGGAACGCTGGGGAACCCGCAGGGCGAGGAACCCGCGCCCCGGCACGACCGCCCCTCGGCCCCGCCCGCGCACGGCGCCAGGCCCGGCCCCGCGTCCGGCCCCTCGCCGCACACGGCTCCCGCCCCGCCCCGGCCCGCCGACACGGTCGCCGGCGTCAGCGCCGCGGGCCTGCCGGTGCGCAGACCGCGACGGCACCAGGACCACGCCGGTGCGGACGCCTCCCCCGAGCGCACCGCAGCCGCCGCCCCGCCCGCGGGCGGCAGGCCCGCACCCCGCCGGCGCGACTCCCGGCAGATCGCCGACGTCCTGACGGCGTACGCCCAGGGCATCGACCGCAGCACGACCGGCCGCCGCGGCGACGACACGACGGCACCCCGTACCCACCGACGGCCCCACCGACCGACCTGACCCGTTACGGAGACCCCACGCACATGAACGCCGTGTCCCCCGCCGACCTGAGCTGGCTGCTCAGCGACTTCGCCCGCAGAATCCCCGAGGTCACGCGGGCCATAGCGGTCTCCGTGGACGGCCTGGCACTCGCGTACACCGGCCTGGAGAAGGACGACGCGGACCGGCTGGCGGCCGTCGGCTCCGGCCTGGTCAGCCTGCTGTCCGGCGCCGCCCAGCTCACCGGCACCGACCCCGTGGAGCACAGCCTCACCGCGATGGAGGGCGGCTACCTCTTCTCCATGGCCGTCTCCAGCGGCGCCTCGCTCCTGGTCACCACCACGCGCGACGCCGACATCGGAGAGGTCAGCTACATGATGGCCGAACTGATCAACCAGGTCGGCGACGCGCTGACTCCGGCGCACCGGGAGGTGAACGCACCACGCCCGTCGTGACCGCACACCCGTTACCCCTCCCCCAAGGACTCCCATGCGTCTCGCACTCCGCACCACCCGCAGGAACCCCTCCTCCCGCAGAACCGGGACAGCCTCCCGCAGAGCCGGGGCGGCGTCCCTCGTCCTCGCCCTGGCCGCCGTCACCGGATGCAGCGGCGACGGCGGTTCCGGCGACGGCACCCTGAAGGTGGGGCTGCTCGTCGCCCTGTCCGGCACGTACAAGTCCGTCGGCACCGACATGCGCGACGGCTTCGAGCTCTACCTGGACACCCACGACGGCGAACTCGGCGGGCAGAAGGTCGACCTCGTCGTCGCCGACGAGGGGGACGGCCCGCCCACCGCGCTGCCGGCCGCCACCAAGATGATCGAGAAGGACGGCGTCGACGTGCTCACGGGCGTGGTGGGCGGCGGGTCGGTGAACGCCGTGCTGCCCCTCGTCGAACGGAAGAAGATCCCGTTCATCGGCTCCAACGCCCGGCCCGGCATCAAGAACCTCGACCGCGTCTGGCACACCAGCTTCCTCTCCGACGAACCGGGCGCGGCCATCGCCGGGTACATAGCCGACGAGGTCGACGGCCCGGTGTACGCCATCGGCCCGGACTACCAGGGTGGCCACGACGAACTGCGCGGCTTCACCGAGGCCTACGCCGACGCCGGCGGCGAACTCGCCAACCCGGACGGCGAGACGACCTGGACGCCGTTCCCGAAGACGACGAACTTCATGCCGTACTTCGCCGACATCGCGCAGTCCGACGCCGAGGCCGTGTACTGCTTCTACGCGGGCAAGGCGGCCGTCGACTTCGTCAAGCAGTACGCCCAGTCGGACATCGCCGACCTGCCGCTCTACGCCGCCGGCTTCCTGACGGAGGGCAGCACGCTGCCCGCCGAGGGCGACGCCGCCGAAGGCATCCACTCCGTGCTCAACTACGCCGCCGACCTCGACAACGAGGCCAACCGCACCTTCGTCGCCGACTGGATGGCCGAGCACGACGCCGCGCCCACCACCTACGCCATGGCCTCCTACGACGCCGCGTCGGTACTGGACAAGGCGATCACCCAGCTGACCAAGGACGGCGGCGAGGTGACCCCGGAGAGCATCAACAAGGCCATCGGGGATCTGGGGCAGATCGAAAGCCCGCGGGGCACCTGGCAGTTCGGCGAGAAGACCCACGCCCCGGTGCAGACCTGGTACCTGCGCCAGGTCCGCAAGGACGGCGACCAGCTCGCCAACGTGGTGGTCCAGGACCTGGCCACGCTGGGCAGCTGACGTTGGGAGTGCTCGACGCCCACCTGGTACCGGCGTTCGACGGCGTCGCCTACGGCCTGCTGCTGTTCGTGGTCGCGGCCGGCCTCAGTCTCGCGTTCGGCACCGCGGGCGTGCTCAACCTCGCGCACGGCTGGCTCTACGCCATCGGCGCGTACGCGGGCGCGGCGCTGAGCGACGGCAGTTGGGCGGGCCTCGCCGCGGGGCTCGCGGCCGGCACCGCGATCGCCTGCGCCGCGGGGGCGCTGCTGGCCTTCGCCACCGCCCCGCTGGCCCGCCGCGGCCATCTCGACCAGGCCCTGCTCACCTTCGGGCTGGCCCTGATCGGCGGCAACGTCCTCATCGAGGTCTTCGGCGCCGACGAGCAGCCGGTGCAGGTACCGGACGCGCTGAACACGTCGGTGTCGCTGCTCGGCCACCGGTATCCCGCGTACCGCCTGGGCTTCATCGTCGCGGCCGTGCTGCTCGCGGCGGCGGGCAGCTGGGTGCTGCGCGGCACCCGCGCCGGCGCCGCGGTGCGGGCGGCCGCCGACGACCCGGACATGCTCGCCGCCGGGGGCCGGAACCCGCGGACGGTGCACGCGGCCGTCCTCACCGTGTCCGGGGCGCTGGCCGGGGCCGCCGGGGTGCTGGGCGCGCCCATCATCGGCCCCGGCCCGGGGACCGGGGACACCGTGCTCATGCTGTCCCTGATCGTCGTGGTGCTGGGCGGACTGGACAGCCTGTGGAAGACGCTGCTCGCCGCGGTGGCGGTGGGCCAGGTGCAGACCCTCGGCGTCTCCCTCGTCCCGGACCTGGCGCCGTACCTGCTCTTCGCGGCCATGGCGCTCGTGCTGGTGGTGCGCTCCCGCTCTGCGGTGGCCGAGCCGCCCCCGGCCCCCGTGCCCGCCGCCACCGGGCGGGCACGAAAAGCCGTGCGGGAACGGTTCCGCGGGCCCGGCGGGCTGCCGCGGGGACTCCGGCGCCTCACCCGTCGCGTGCCGCCCGCGCAGCGGGCGACCGGGCTCCTCGCCCTCGCCGCCGCGCCGGCCGTCCTCCCGTGGCTGCTCGACGACTACAGCCTCTCGCTCGCGGGGCACGCGCTGGCGCTCGGGCTGCTCGCGGCGAGCGTCACCGTGCTGACCGGCTGGGCGGGCCTGCCCACCCTCGGTCAGACGGCTCCCTTCGCCGTGGGGGCCTACGCCACGGCTCTGCTGGCCGACGCCGGCTGGACGGTCGGGCCCGTCCAGGTGGCGGTCGCCGCGACGGCGGCCGTGCTGTTCGCCCTCGTCGTCGGCCCGGCCGTGATCCGGGCCCGCGGCACCACGGTGCTGATGATCACCCTCGCGGTCGGCGAACTGACGCACACCGCCGTCGGCGGCCTGACCTCGGTCACCGGCGGCACCGACGGGCTCGTCGGCTTCCCCGCGACCGAGGTCTGGTGGGGCGCGGGGGCTCCCGAGGACGAGGCCACCGTCTACTGGTACACCCTCGCCGTCGCCGCGTGCGCCCTCGCCGTGACACTGATCGTGCTGCGCTCACCGGCCGGCATGCTCCTGACCGGCAGCCGCACGGCGGAGGCCCGGATGCGCGCCTCCGGACACCCGGTGGACCGCTACCTGATGGCCGCCCATGTCGGCGCGGGCGCCCTCGCCGGCGTCGCCGGCAGCCTCCTGGTCACCGGCAGGCAGTACGTGTCCCCGGCCGACGTGGGCTTCGAGATCGCCGCCTTCGCGCTGCTCGCGGCGGTCATCGGCGGCACCGTCTCCGTGGTCGGGGCCGTGTTCGGCGCCGGTCTCATCGTGGCGACCCGCGACTGGCTGTCCGGCATCTGGCCCGGTTACGGACCGGCCCTGCTGGGCGTGCTGTTCGTCGTCACGGTCTACCTCCTGCCCCGTGGCCTGCCGGGCCTCTTCGCCGCCCGGAGCCCCGGCGCACCCGCACGGAAGGCGACGTCGTGACGGAACCTCCCGGGACGGAACCCCCCGTCCCCGCGCCGGTGCTGAACGCGACCGGCCTGACCCGCCGCTACGGCAGTCTCACGGCCGTGGACGACGTGTCCCTGCGCCTGACGGCCGGTGCACGGCACGCCCTCATCGGCCCGAACGGCGCGGGCAAGACCACACTGCTCGGCCTCGTCGCCGGGACGGAACGTCCGGACCGCGGCCGCATCGAGCTGAACGGCACGGACGTCACCCGGAAGCGCCCGGCGCGGCGCAGCGCCCTGGGGATCGGGCGCAGCTTCCAGCAGCCGCACGCCGTGGACGGGGCGACCGTGCTGGACAACGTGGTGCTCGCGCTGTGGCGGCACCATCCGCAGCGGAGCGCCGCCTGGCGGCGACCGGTGCGCCGGCGGCGGCTCGCCGACGCCGCACGCGCCCACCTCGACGCCGTGGGACTGGCCGGCACGGACCGGCTGCCGGCCGGCGCCCTCTCCCACGGGCAGCGCCGCCTGCTCGACCTGGCCTGCGCCCTTGCGGCGCAGCCGCGGCTGCTGCTGCTCGACGAACCCGCCGCGGGCCTGACCGACGAGGACATCGGCCGGCTGCTCGACGTCCTCGGCGCCCTGCCCCCGGACGTGGCCGTGCTCCTGGTCGAGCACCACACGGAGGTCGTCGCCCGCCTCACCGGCACCGCGACCGTCCTGGCCTCCGGCCGGGAGGTGGTCGCCGGACCCACGGCGGAGGTGCTGCGCCACCCCGAGGTGCGCAGGGTCTACCTGGGCACCTCCCCGTCCGAGGAGGACGGGGAGCCGGGGACGCGAGACGACGACGCGGTACGGAAGGACGGCTGAGGCCGCATGCTCGACCTGACGGGTGTCACCGCGGGCTACGGCGGCGGCACCGTCGTGCACGGCGTCGACCTGACGGTGGACGCCGGCACGGTGCACGCCGTGGTGGGCCACAACGGCGCGGGGAAGACCACCCTCGTGCACGCCGTGGCCGGTCTGCTGCCCTGCTCCGCCGGTTCCGTGCGCCTGGCCGGCGACGACCTGACGGGCCGGCCCGCGCACCGGATCGCCCGGGCGGGCGTCGGCCTGGTCCCGCAGGGCCGCCGGGTCTTCCGCCGCCTCACCGTCGCCGAGCACCTGCGCCTCGCGGAGCGCCGTCCGCGGCACTCCGTCCCGGCGGGAACGGTGTGGACCACGGGGCGCGTGCTGGACCTGCTGCCGCCGCTCGCCGGACGGCTCCGGCAGCGGGCCGCCACCCTCTCCGGCGGCGAACAGCAGATGCTCGCGCTGGCCCGCGCTCTCCTCGGGTCACCCCGGGTACTGCTGCTGGACGAACCCACCGAAGGGCTCTCCCCGGCGCTCACCGGCCTCGTGCAGCGGCTGGTCACGACCCTCGCCGAGGACGACGGGATGACGGTGCTGCTGGTCTCCCCCAGCCCGGGGTTCGCGGCTTCGTGCGCCCGGACGGTGTCCGTGCTGACCTCCGGGCGGGTCACGGGACGGTTCGGCGGCGCGGAGGTCCGGGCGGACCCCGGCGTGCTGCACCGGGCCCTGGACCTGGCCGCCCCGGACAGCGGGGCGCTCGCAGATGCGGGCAGCGGGGCGGACGGGGGTGCGGACCCCTGTGCTGACGGGGGTGCGGAGCCGGTCAGCGACCCCGCAGGGCGTGACCCCCGAAGCCGCTGAGCCGGTCAGATCCGCCGTGCTGGTCCCGCCACCAGTCGGCGAAGCCCGTCTCGTCCAGCCCGGCCCAGTCCGGGGTGGCCTCGACCTGGGCCGCACCCAGGCGGCGGCCGAGCGCGACCATGTCCGCGCCGACGCCGCGGCGTTCCTCGTCGTACGCGGCGACGGCCCCGCCCGTGCTCCCGCCGGACGACGACAGCGCCCGCTCCAGTGCCACCGCGTCCTGGAGGGCCTTCACGCTGCCCCCGCCGGTGTGCGGCCGGGCGACGGTGGCGGCGTCCCCCACGAGAAGCAGCCGGCCGACGCCGTAGTGGGGGACCTCCAGGTCGTAGATCGGCTGCACGAGCGTCTTCGCGGCCGGCGTGCTCAGCAGGACGCGGGCCCAGTAGGGCGGGAAGTGCTCCGCGACCAGCGCCCGCAGGTGCTCCGCGACCTCCGTGGCGAGCCGGCCCGGCGGAAGGGAGGTCGGCTGGTCCAGGCCGGACTGGAACGCGGCGGAAGGAGCGGTGTAGAGCACCCAGTTGAAGTGCCGGCCGCCCGAACCGTCCGGCACCGGGTAGATCATGCAGTGACCGCCGGGGAAGACCACCGTGCACGCCTCGTCGGGGGCGGGGGCGCCGTCGGGCTCGATGGGCGCGGTGCCGCGCCAGCCGACGTAACCGGCGTACGCGGGCCGGAGCGTGGGGAACATCGCGTCGCGGACCACGGAGCGGTATCCGTCGGCGCCCACGACCGCGTCGAACGCGGCGACGGTCCCGTCGGCGCAGCGGAGCCGTACGGAGTCGGTGCCGGTCTCCGCGCCGACGACCGTGCTGCCGGTGCGGTACGTCACCCCGTCCGGTACCCGTTCGCGCAGCCCGGCCCAGAGGGCCCCCCAGGTGTACGCGCGGAACGGGAAGGGGTGGACGGCCAGCGTCCGGCCGTGCGGGGCGTCGCCGTCACGCACCCGCCACACCCGTCGGGTCAGCGGCACGTGCGCGATGCGTGCGGAGACGTAGCCGGCGGCCTCCAGTTCGTCGAAGCGGTCGGCGTGCTGGGCGATGCCGACGCCCCGGTCGCGGAGCCGGCCGTCCGCCCGCTCGAACACGGTCACCCGTGCCGCTCCGCCGCGCAGCAGTGCTCCCGCCGCCGCGCACCCCGCGATGCTGCCGCCGACCACGGCGACGGCCCTTCCCGACACGATCCCCGGCTCTCCTTCCCGACGCTTCCGTCCGTCCGGCGATGGTGGACGTGTGAGCGAATGCGGGCGCCAACTGTACAGTCAACGGGGCGAGTTCACTGCTCACCGGGCTCCCGTCGGGCTGACCGCCGGGCTGCGTGCCGGCGACGAGCAGGCGCCGCACGCACGACCGCCCGCCGCCACCGGTGCGGTGGCGGCGGGCGGTGCGGGGCGGCGATCCGGCCGGGCGGGGCCCGGCGGTCAGACCCAGGTGATCAGGCCCAGGTGATCAGACGCTTCGGCTGCTCCAGGACCGCCGCGATGTCCGCGAGGACCTTCGAGCCGAGTTCGCCGTCGACCAGGCGGTGGTCGAAGGAGAGCGCGAGCGTGGTGACCTTGCGCGGCTTGACCTTGCCCTTGTGCACCCACGGCATGTCGCGGACCGCGCCGAACGCGAGGATCGCGGACTCGCCCGGGTTGAGGATGGGCGTGCCGGTGTCGACGCCGAAGACTCCGACGTTGGTGAGGGTCACCGTGCCGCCCTGCATGTCGCCGGGCGCGGTCCTGCCCTCGCGCGCGGTGGAGACCAGCTCGCTGAGCGAGCCCGCCAGCTCCGGCAGGGTCTGCGCGTGCGCGTCCTTGATGTTCGGCACGATCAGGCCCCGCGGGGTGGCCGCGGCGATCCCCAGGTTCACGTAGTGCTTGCGCACGATCTCCTGGTTGGCCTCGTCCCAGGCGGCGTTGACGTCCGGGTTGCGGCGGATGGCCAGCAGCAGGGCGCGGGCGACCATGAGCAGTGGGTTGACCCGCACTCCGGCCATGTCCGGGTCCTGCTTGAGCTCCTGCACCAGCTTCATCGTGCGGGTGACGTCCACCTGCACGAACTCGGTGACGTGCGGCGCGGTGAAGGCGCTGCCGACCATCGCGGCGGCGGTGGCCTTGCGGACGCCCTTGACCGGGATGCGGGTCTCGCGGGCTCCGGCCTCGGCCGGTGCGGCCGACGGCGCCGCCTGCGGCGCGGCGGCCGGTGCGTCGGGAGCGGAGGGCGCGGCGACGGCGGCGTGCACGTCCTCGCGGGTGATGACCCCGCCCTCGCCGGTCGGCGTCACGGTCGCCAGGTCGACGCCCAGGTCCTTGGCCAGCTTGCGCACCGGCGGCTTGGCCAGCGGGCGGCCCTCGGCGGTGGTGGCCACCGGCGCGGACCCGTTGCGCGCCACCGTGGCGCTGTCGCCGTTCAGCGCGGTGCCCGGGGACGGCGCGGTGCTCCCGGTGCCGTTGAACTCGCCCTGGAGTGCCTCCTGCGCGGCGGCAGGCCCGGGGGCGTCCGGAACGGCCGGCTGCCCCGGCTGCGGCTTGCGCGCGCGCCGCTTGGTGGAGCCGGCGGACACGCCGTATCCGACCAGCACCGGCTGGCGCTTGCCGCCCTCGCCCTCGTCGCCGCCCGCCTCCGGCTCGGCGGCGGGCGCGGGCTCGGCGGCGGGCGCCGGGGAGGTGCCCTCCGCGGGGCCGGCCGAGGGATCGGTGTCGACGGTGATGATCACCGTGCCGACGTCGACCGTGGTGCCCTCGTCGAAGCGCAGGTCGGCCACGGCGCCGTCGAACGGGATGGGCAGCTCGACGGCGGCCTTGGCGGTCTCCACCTCGCACACGACCTGCCCGTCGGTGACGGCGTCACCGGGCTGGACGTACCACTTGAGGATCTCGGCCTCGGTGAGTCCCTCGCCCACGTCGGGCATCTTGAACTCGCGGAACCTGGCCTGCGTACTCGTCATCGTCACGACTCTCCTCGGTCCTCAGTACGCCAGTGCGCGGTCGACGGCGTCGAGCACCCGGTCGAGGTTCGGCAGGTACTCGTCCTCGAGGCGGGCCGGCGGGTAGGGCGCGTGGAAGCCGCCGACGCGCAGCACCGGGGCCTCCAGGTGGTAGAAGCAGCGCTCGGTGATCCGGGCCGCCACCTCCGACCCGGTGCCCAGGAAGACCGGCGCCTCGTGCACCACGACCAGCCGGCCGGTCTTCTCCACCGACTGCTGGATGGTGTCGAAGTCGACCGGCGACATCGAGCGCATGTCGACCACCTCGAGCGACTTGCCCTCCTCGGCGGCGGCCTGCGCGGCCTCCAGGCACGTCTTCACCATCGGGCCGTAGGCGGCGAGGGTGAGGTCGGTGCCCTGCTGCGCGACGCGCGCGGCGTGCAGCGGGCCGGGAATGGCCTCGGTGTCGACGTCGCCCTTGTCCCAGTAGCGGCGCTTCGGCTCGAAGAAGATCACCGGGTCGTCGGACTCGATGGCCTGCTGCATCATCCAGTAGGCGTCCGAGGCGTTCGACGGAGAGACGCACTTGAGGCCGGCGACGTGCGCGAACAGCGCCTCCGGCGACTCGCTGTGGTGCTCCACGGCGCCGATGCCGCCCGCGTAGGGGATGCGGACGACGACCGGCAGCTTGATCTTGCCCAGCGCGCGGGCGTGCATCTTCGCGAGCTGCGTGACGATCTGGTCGTACGCGGGGAAGACGAAGCCGTCGAACTGGATCTCGACCACCGGGCGGTAGCCGCGCAGGGCGAGGCCGATGGCGGTGCCGACGATGCCGGACTCGGCCAGCGGGGTGTCGATGACCCGGTCCTCGCCGAAGTCCTTCTGGAGGCCGTCGGTGATGCGGAAGACGCCGCCGAGCTTGCCGACGTCCTCACCCATGATGAGGACCTTGGGGTCGTCCTCCATCGCCTTGCGGAGCGAGGTGTTCAGCGCCTTGGCGATGGGCATCTTGGTGGTGGCCATGTCAGTTGCCCTCCCCGGCGGCGGCGCTCTCGTTCTCGTCGGCGAAGGACGCCAGGTACTGGGCGAACTGCTCGCGCTCCTCGTCGACCAGCGCGTGACCGTCGGCGTAGGTGTGCTCGAACATCGCCATCGGGTCCGGGTCGGGCATGGCGCGCACGGCCTCGCGGACGCGCTTGGCCATGGTGTCGGACTCCTCGTCGATCGACTCGAGGAACTTCGCGTCCGCCAGCTTCTCCTTCTCCAGGTACGTGCGCAGCCGGAGGATCGGGTCCTTGGCCTCCCACGCCTCCCGCTCCTCGTCCCGGCGGTACTTCGTCGGGTCGTCGGAGGTGGTGTGCGCACCCATCCGGTAGGTGAACGCCTCGACCAGCATCGGGCCCTCGCCGGAACGGGCACGCTCCACGGCGGCCTTGGTCACGGCCAGGCAGGCCAGCACGTCGTTGCCGTCCACCCGGACGCCCGGGAAGCCGAAGCCGGCCGCGCGCTGGTAGATCGGGACACGGGACTGGCGCTCGGTGGGCTCGGAGATCGCCCACTGGTTGTTCTGGCAGAAGAACACCACCGGCGCGTTGTAGACCGCCGAGAAGGTGAACGCCTCCGCCACGTCGCCCTGGCTGGACGCGCCGTCGCCGAAGTAGGCGATGACGGCCGAGTCCGCGCCGTCCTTGGCCACGCCCATCGCGTAGCCCGTGGCGTGCAGCGCCTGCGAGCCGATCACGATGGTGTAGAGGTGGAAGTTGTTGCTGTTCGGGTCCCAGCCGCCGTTGTTCACGCCGCGGAACATGCCGAGCAGGTTCTCCGGCGGCACCCCGCGGCACCAGGCCACGCCGTGCTCGCGGTAGGTGGGGAAGACGTAGTCGTCGTCGTGCAGGGCACGGGCGGAGCCGATCTGCGCGGCCTCCTGCCCGAGCAGCGAGGCCCACAGGCCCAGCTCGCCCTGACGCTGCAGTGCGGTCGCCTCGGCGTCGAAACGCCGGGTCAGCACCATGTCGCGGTAGAGCCCGCGCAGCTCCTCGGGGGTCAGGTCGAGGGCGTAGTCCGGGTGCTCGACCCGTTCGCCCTCGGGGGTCAGCAGCTGTACGAGCTGCGGCTCGGCCTTCGCGGGGGCGGCCGTCTTCTTCTTGGCCGCGCTCGCGCGCTTGGCGGTGCCGCCGCTGCGGCGCGTCTTGCTGCGCGCGGCAGTGCCTTCCACGGTCACGTGTGCTCCTCCGTCTGTCCGGCCCCCGGGGTCCGCCGGGCAGCCAGTGCGGCTCGCCCGGTACCGATACGGCGCACGGGGTTGGGTGCGGCGCAGACGGAACCGAGCGGTGACGTCTGTCCCGTCAGACTGCCTGCGAAAGACAAGGTACCCAGCACCTCCACATCTGAGCGAAGGCCCCTGACCTGCGATTTTACTGGGATGTCCAAGCAAATCGCCGGTGGTGGTCAGCACTGGTCACAGCTTCGCAAGCCCACGGGACAAGCGCACGTTATCCCGCACCCCCCGGCGGCGGGAAGAGCCGACAGAGGACTGGACCTCAGCGGTGTGTGAGACTGGCTGCGTGCACGAAGAGGGAAAAATCACCGTATTCCTGCTGGACGACCACGAGGTCGTACGACGCGGAGTGCACGACATGCTGGCTGCCGAGGACGACATCGAGGTGGTCGGCGAAGCCGGGACCGCCGCCGAGGCGCTCACCCGCATCCCCGCCGCCCGCCCGGACGTCGCCGTCCTGGACGTACGCCTCCCCGACGGCAACGGCGTCGAGGTCTGCCGCGAGGTCCGGTCCCGCGACGAGCACGTCCGCTGCCTGATGCTCACCTCCTACTCCGACGACGAGGCCCTGTTCAACGCGATCATGGCAGGCGCCTCCGGATACGTCCTGAAGGGCATCCGCGGCTCCGAGCTGATCACCGCGGTGCGGGACGTGGCCGCGGGCCGCTCGCTGCTCGACCCGGTCGCCACCCAGCGCGTCCTGGACCGGCTGCGCAGCGGAGGCGCCACCACCCGATCGGACGAACCGTTGGCCCGTCTCACCGAACAGGAGCGCCGCATCCTGGACCTGATCGGCGAGGGGCTCACCAACCGCGCCATCGGCGAACGGCTGCACCTGGCGGAGAAGACGATCAAGAACTACGTCTCCGGGCTGCTGGCCAAGCTCGGCATGGAACGCCGCTCGCAGGCGGCGGCCTACGTGGCCCGCCTCCGGGCCCGCTCCGACCAGCACTGACCAGCCCTGACCAGCCCTGACCAGCCCAGACGACCGCCGGGGCCCCTGCGGCGCCTTCAGTCGCAGAAGGCCGCGTGCACGGCCGCGTAGCGGCGGGTCCACCAGACGACGAGGGCGGAGGCGGGGGCGAACTGCGGGTCGGGGCGGGAGTCGTGCCGCTCGTAGCGCCAGCGCAGCATCCAGAAGTCGTTCAGCCGCTCCCACCACACCCGGTGCACCGCCGCGCTCAGCTCCGGCGGCGGCGCGGTGCTCGCATGCCGGTACGCGCGGGCGTAGGCACGCACCTTCCGCAGGTCCAGGCTGCCGTCGGGCCGCAGGAAGAAGATCGCCGCACCCCGGACCGCCTCCTCCGCCCGGGGCTGGACGGCCAGCCGGTCCCAGTCGACGATCGCGAGGGGTTCGCCGCCGCGCCGGTGGCTCCGGGGCCGGGCGGCGCCGTAGATCAGGTTCAGCGGGTGGAAGTCGCCGTGCACCCAGCCCGCCGCGGGTACGGCGGCGGGGCGGGCGTCCGCGTACCGGTGCAGCAACCGGCGCCGCTCCCGCAGCCGGTACTCGGCCAGCTCGTCGAAGCCGTCGCGCCGCCGGCCACGGCGGTGGATGCGGGTGAGGAGGCCGTCGATCAGCGCGTGCGTCGCGGCCGGGTCGACGCTCGCGGACCCCGCCTCGGGCGCGGTGGCCTCCCGCTGGGCGGGGAGCACCTGCTGGAGCCGGGTGTGCACGGTGCCCAGGAGCGCGCCCAGCCGCCGCGACTGCGCCTCGGTCAGCGCGAGGCCGTCCAAATGCCGGCCCTCCACCCACGGGTGCAGCGCGAAGCAGCGCCCGCCCACGACGGAGACCGTACGGCCGTCCCGGGCGGCCACGGGGGGCACGGCCGGCAGCCCGGCCGCCTCCAGCGACGCGATGGCGCGGTGCCGCCGCTCCAGCGGGGCGGGGTCGGCGGGGTCTGCGTCGAGGTGGTGCTTGAGGAAGAAGGTGCCCCCGGTGGCGGCGACCCGGTACCCCCGGTTGAGCAGCCCGTACGTCACGGGCGCGCACGACAGCGGTGTGCCGGTGCGGTAGCGGGCGGCGAGGGCCCGGAGGGTGTGCGGGGCGAGGAGGGGCGTCGGCGACACGCGCGCATCGTAGATCACGGTGCGCGACCGCCCGACTGCGGTGTGCGGCCGGCCCGGGCGACGTGGTAGGGGGCTTCCTCCCCGCCCGATCCGGGCTCAGGCGCCGGACGGGCTCAGGCGCCGGACGGGCTCAGCGCGCCGGACCGGGTCAGCGCGCGGCGCCCAGGCCGCCGGCCGAGTCGGCGCCGGTCGACGCGCCGGCGCTTCCGTCACCGCCCCCGGCCTCGTTGCCCAGTGACGTTCCGCCGTCCTCGCCGCCGGAGGTCTCGCCCTCGGTCGTGCCGCCGTCGGTCGTGCCGCCGTCCGTGGGGTCCTCGCCGCCCCCGCCGGGGCTGCCCTCCGTCGTGCCGGTGGACGTCGGCGGCTCCGACGTCGGCTCGGTCGGCTCGGTGGGGGGCTCCGAGGACGGCTCCTCGGTGGGCGACGGGTCCTCCGTCGGGGAGAAGGTGTCGTCGTCGCCGGTGTCACCTGTCGTACCGGGGACGTCGGTGTCGGTCTCGTCGTCCGTCGGCTCGCGGCTCGTCTCGTCGTCCCGCGGCGTGGAGGAGGACGGCACGGGGTCGATGTCGTTCTCCCCGCCGCCGTCGCCCGCGTTGAGGGCGAAGAAGATGCCCGCGGCGATCGCCAGCACCGCGAGGAACGCGATCAGCGCGTACTTCGCCCCGCCGCCACCGCGGCCGTCGTCCCGGCGGCCGCCCTCGAAGCCCCCGTCGTCCCGGTCCGGCGGGCCCATCAGCAGCGGCGGACCCATCCGGGTCTGCGTGTCGCCGGCGCCGCGGAAGCCGCCCGTGCCGGCGTCGCCCATGGTGCCGACGCCGGGCGTACCCATCGGCGGTGTGGTGCCGCCGGCGACGACGGCGCCGGTGTTCCACAGCCCGCCGGTGTGGCCGCCCTGCTCCTGGAGCATGCGCAGGCCGTACTGGACCAGGCCGCGCATCTCCTCGGCGGTCTGGAAGCGGTCGTCGGGGTCCTTCGCCAGAGACCGCATGACGAGGCCGTCCAGCTCCGGCGGCACGGCGTCCGAGACGCGGGACGGCAGCACCGGCTCGTCCTGCACGTGCTGGTACACCACGGACAGCGGCGTCTCGCCGGTGAACGGCGGGCGCAGGGTGAGCAGCTCGTACAGCAGGCAGCCGGTGGCGTACAGGTCGGAGCGGGTGTCGACGGTCTTGCCGAGCGCCTGCTCGGGGGAGAGGTACTGCGGCGTGCCCATGACCATGCCGGTCTGCGTCATGGTGTTGGAGGCGCCGTGCAGGGCCCGGGCGATGCCGAAGTCCATCACCTTCACCGCGCCGGTGTGGGTGATGATGACGTTGGCCGGCTTGATGTCCCGGTGCACGATGCCGTGCTGGTGGCTGTAGGCCAGGGCCTCCAGGACGCCGGAGACGATGATCAGCGCCTGGTCGGCGGGCGGCGCCTCCGGGCCGTGCAGCAGGTCGCGGATGGTGCGGCCCTCGACCAGCTCCATCACGATGTACGGCACCACGCTGCCGTTGACGATCTCCTCGCCGGAGTCGTAGACGGCGACGACCGCGTGGTGGTTGAGTCCGGCGACGGACTGCGCCTCGCGCGTGAAACGGGCCTTGGAGACGGGGTCCTCGGCGAGATCGGAACGCAGCAGCTTCACCGCGACCGTGCGGCCGAGCCGGACGTCCTCGGCGGCGTACACCTCGGCCATGCCACCGCGTCCGAGGCGGTGGGTGAGGCGGTAACGACCGTCGCCCACCAGGCCGTTGTTTCCCCATCCGTCCGGCGATTCGGGCACGGAACCGCCCGTCGCCTCCGGCTCCGAAGGGCCGCCAGCGGCTTGCGAATCTGCCATCTGTCCTCGCCGTCGATCGTTCCGCGGTGACGCGGTCGTGTAACGCCCAGCCCCCGTGCCGGAGGCTACAGCCTCCGGCACGGGGGCTGTGACAGGGCTCAAAAGCCATCCAAGCGGCTGCGGTGTCCGGCTGGCAAGTCGGAGTCCGGGCCGTGGACGACCCCGCCAGGATGGCCGGATCTCGACGGTGGGATGCTTGCCATGCGTATGTCCCGGTGCGGTGCCGAGCCCGGTACACATCGGTCACGGAAGGGGCGACGAACTTGACGTGTCCGTGCCCTCGGGCAGACTGGCCGGGTATCAGGCCCGAAGATGCCGGAAGGACGCCCCCCGGGGGGTCGTCCGGTCACCCGGTCGTCCACGTGCCGGCACAGCGCCACCATGAGCGCCACCAAGGGGGAGCAGTCAGATGAGCGACGACGACGCGCAGGCGGCGCGGTACATCGGCCGCACGGTCGCAGGCGGGCGCTTCCAGCTGCAGAGCCTGCTCGGCGCGGGCGGCATGGCCTCCGTGTATCTCGCCTACGACTCGGTGCTGGACCGCCAGGTCGCGGTGAAGACGCTGCACTCGGACCTCGGGCGTGAGCAGTCGTTCCGGGAACGGTTCCGCCGCGAGGCCCAGTCGGTCGCGAAGCTGACGCACACCAACATCGTGTCCGTCTTCGACTCCGGCGAGGACACCCTCGACGGCGCGCCCGTCCCCTACATCGTCATGGAGTACGTCGAGGGCAAGCCGCTGCGGCAGGTCCTGGACGAGGACGTCGCAGAGTCCGGCGCGATGCCCGCCGACAAGGCGCTGAAGATCACCGCCGACGTGCTGAACGCGCTCGATGTCAGCCACGAACTCGGCCTGGTGCACCGCGACATCAAGCCCGGCAACGTGATGCTGACCAAGCGCGGCGTCGTCAAGGTGATGGACTTCGGCATCGCCCGGGCGATGCAGTCCGGCGTCACGTCGATGACGCAGACCGGCATGGTCGTCGGCACCCCGCAGTACCTGTCCCCGGAGCAGGCCCTGGGCCGCGGTGTGGACGCCCGCTCCGACCTGTACTCGGTCGGCATCATGCTCTTCGAACTGCTCACCGGCCGGCTGCCGTTCGACGCCGACTCCCCCCTCGCGATCGCGTACGCGCACGTGCAGGAGGAGGCGGTCGCCCCGTCCAGCATCAACCGTTCGGTGACGCCCGCGATCGACGCCCTGGTGGCCCGCACCCTGCGGAAGAACCCCAACGAGCGCTTCCCCACCTCCGAGGCGATGCGCGCCGAGGTCGAGCGGGTGCGCAGTTCGGCGAGCGGCGCGGCCCCGGTCATCGTCGGCGGCAACCAGGCGCCGAGCGGCGCCGAGGTCGGCAAGGCGGTGTTCCCGCCGGTGGGCAACGAGCAGAGCACGCCCCCGCCGCCGAACGCCGCGCCCGGGCCGTTCCAGCCGCAGTACGGCTACCCGCAGTCCACGCCGCCGCCCACCGCCCCCATGGGCGCCCCGCGGCCGGCGGGCTTCAACGGCCCCGCCCCGTACGGCCGCCCGGGCGCGCAGACCCCGCCGCCGTACACCATGTCGCCGCGCCCGGCGGGCCCGCCCGCGAAGAGCGGCGGCACCAGCAACGGCGTGGTCGTCGGCACGGTCATCGCCGCGGTGGTCGCCGTGGTGACGGTCATCGCGCTCATCGCGGCGAACAGCGGCGAGGACGACCCGGTCGCCCGTCCGTCCGCCCCGCCGGCCCCGTCCTACTCCGTCGACCAGCCCTCCACCCGCCCGTCGGACGACGAGACGACCGAGGCCGGATCCAGCGGAGGCGGCGGCGACTTCAAGCCGGAGGACACCTCGCGCACCATCGAGGCGAGCGAGTGCACCGACGCGCGGGACAGCTACATCGAAGACGGCAAGAAGACGATGCCGGAGTTCGCCTTCAAGAACCTCACCTCGGTGAAGGAGTGCATCAAGCAGGCCGGCTGGAAGCTGGGGGACGTCACCAAGGAGGACGAGAACGTCTGGGGCAAGAACATGGTCCTGGAGCAGAACCCCGACTCGTACTCCGCGTTCGACCCGGACGAGGACGAGATCGACCTCACCGTCTCCACGGGCATGCCTCCCGGCTCGGACTGATCCCGATCCGGGGACTGCCCCGGGCAGGACCGGCCCGGGCCGCGCCGAGGCCGCGCGGACTGGTCCACACCCCGCCCGTGCCCGGCTGCGCCGTCCGAAGGGCGTGCGGCGGGCCGGGGTTCAGAGGTACCAGAGGTGTCAGAGGTAGGGGCCTCCGGAGCGCGCGGGACCGTGCTCCTCGCCGTCCTCGGGGAGCGCACCCGGCGGCAGCGCGCGCCGCATCTGCTCCAGCTGTGCCCGGGCCGCCATCTGCTGGGCGAACAACGCCGTCTGGATGCCGTGGAACAGCCCCTCCAGCCAGCCGACGAGCTGGGCCTGCGCGATGCGCAGTTCCGCCTCCGTCGGCACCGCGTCCTCGCCGAACGGCAGCGACAGCCGCTCCAGCTCCTCGATCAACTCCGGCGCGAGGCCGTCCTCCAGCTCCTTCACGGAGCTGGCGTGGATCTCCCGCAGCCGCACGCGGCTCGCCTCGTCGAGCGGCGCGGACTTCACTTCCTCCAGCAGCTGTTTGATCATGCTGCCGATCCGCATCACCTTCGCGGGCTGCTCCACCATCTCCGTCAACGGGACCTCAGCCTGCTCGTCGGCTTCGTTGTCGCCGCCCCTGGGGGCCGCGGTGCCGAGAGCCATCCCGTCCGGACCGACGACCAGGACGTGCGGGCTCTCCTGCGACCGTTCATTGCTCGGCTGTGTCATATCCCCATTCTGCACGGCTCATGCCTCCCGGCGGCGAGGGGCCGCCGGGAGCGGGGACCGCCGGGGACGCGAGGCCGTCGCGGCGGCGGTCCGCCGGTCAGCCACGGCGCAGGCGGAGCGCCAGGAACGCCAGGCCGAGGCCGAGGCAGGTGAGCCCGGCGCCCAGCGGCAGGACGGGCAGGATCGGACCCGCGGGGGCGGCTGCCGCGGCGGGAGCGGCCGCCTCCGCGGCGCCGTCACCGGCCGGGGACTGCCGCGGCGGTCCCGCCTGCGGGCGCCCGGGGTCGGCTGCGCCCGCGACCGTGTCCTGGGGCGCGACGGGTGCGGGGCTCCACATGCCGCCCTGTGCGGGGGCGGCGGGGTCCTCCACGGCCTGCCCGGTGGCCTCCGTGCCGGTGCCCGCACGGGCACGGAGGCCACCGGGGGAAGCACCGGCCCGCCCGGTGTCAGCCGGCGCGGGACCGTCGGCACGCCGTGCGCCGGCCGGTCCCGTACCGCCCGGCTCGGCGTCCTGCAGGGTCGCGCCCGGCTCGCGCGTGGGCGAAGCAGGACCGGGGTGCGGGTGAGCGTGCCCGCCGGCAGCCTCCCCGGGGCTGCGGTGCTGCCACGGCCCGCTCGCGTCGGTCCCCGCCACGGGCTGCCCGCCGCTCCGTGCCCGCGTGGCGGGGGAGCCCGTCCACGCGTGTTCGTGAGGGCCGAAGAGCGGCGGGAGCGGCGGCGTTCCCTCACGGCCGTCGTGCGCGTGGCGGGGGTGATGCGGGTCGCCGGGGTCCCGTGGGTGGTGCCGGGGGTACGGGGCGTGCGGGCTGCGCGGGTGCTCGCCCAGCACGTCGGCGAGCCGCTGCGAGAGGCGCTCCCCCCACCGGCCGTCGGAGGGGGGCGTCCCGTACGGCGCGACGGCTCGGGGGGCCGTACGCGCGCCGGGAGCGCTCGCCGTGGGCGCTGCGGAGGCGGCGAGCGCCGGGGCTGGGAGCAGCAGGACGACGGCGCAACTCAGCAGGGGTACCCCGGAACACCTGCGCCGGGTGTGGACCGCCCCCGCGCGCCCGTCTCGGGGAGACCTCATGCCGCCTCCCTCCCACGCCGTACCGTTCTGCCGAGTAACCAGCGTCACATAAAGGGAGGAAACGGGCATCTCGAATGAGCGGTATCGGTTCTGCGCTCACGCGATCGTCCGAGCGCCCTCGGCAGCAGGTGCGCACCCGTCACACCGTGAGGATCACCTTGCCCACGTGACCGCTCTCCTCGAGCACGCGGTGCGCCTGCGGGGCGTCCCGCACGGGCAGGGTGCGGTCCAGCACGGGGCGTACCCGCCCGTCGTCCAGCAGCGGCCACACGTGCTCCCGCACGGCAGCCACGATCGCCGCCTTCTCCGACGCCGGACGACCGCGCAGCGAGGTCGCCGTCACGGCGGCCCGTTTGGCCAGCAACGCGGCGAGGTTCAGCTCGCCCTTCGTCCCGCCCTGGAGGCCGATGACGGCCAGCCGCCCGTTCACGGCCAGCGCCCTGACGTTGTCGCGCAGGTACCCGGCTCCGATGATGTCCAGGATCACGTCCGCGCCGCGGCCGTCGGTCGCCGTCCTCAGTTCCTCGACGAAGTCCTGTTCGCGGTAGTCGATGAGGATGTCCGCGCCCAGTTCGGCGCAGCGCGCCAGCTTCTGACTGCTGCCCGCCGTCACCGCGACGCGTGCGCCGACCGCCTTGGCGAGCTGGATCGCCATGGTGCCGATGCCGCTCGACCCGCCGTGCACGAGCAGGGTCTCGCCGGGCCGCAGGTGCGCGACCATGAAGACGTTCGACCAGACGGTGCACGTCACCTCCGGCAGACCGGCCGCGGTGACGAGGTCGACGCCCTTCGGGACGGGCAGCAGCTGGCCGCTCGGCACGGCCACCTTCTCCGCATAGCCGCCGCCCGCCAGCAGCGCGCACACCTCGTCGCCGACCGCCCATCCGGACACTCCCGAGCCGACGGCGGCGACCCGGCCCGCACACTCCAGACCCGGGTAGGGGGACGTACCGGGCGGCGGGTCGTAACGGCCCTGACGCTGCAGCAGGTCGGCGCGGTTGACGCCCGCCGCCGCCACGTCCACCAGCACTTCGCCCTCACCCGGCTCCGGGTCGGGCACCTCGGCCCACACCAGCGCCTCGGGCCCGCCCGGTTCGGGAATCGTGATCGCATGCATGGCCCGACGCTACTCCCCCGCGGGCCGAGCGCTACGGAAGCGTGGTCTCGGAGGAGGGGAGGGAACGGTGGATGACGACGACGCGGTCGGTGAGCTGCAGCGTCGCGGCCTCCGGGTCGTCGTAACCGAGCAGCCGGTGGCCCCGCACGACGGAGACGACCAGGTCGGTGCACTCGCGCGGAGACCGGCCCGCCTCGGCCTTGGTGACGGGCCGTTCGTTGAGGCTGAGCCCGCTGCCCTGCTGGATCAGGTCCTCCATGACCGAGCTCGCGTTGGGGCTCAGCATGGACAGGCCCAGGAGCCGGCCGGCGGCGCTCGCGCTGGTGATGACGGCGTCCGCACCGGACTGGCGCAGCAGCGGCGCGTTCTCCTCCTCGCGCACGGCGGCGACGATGCGCAGCCTCGGGTTGAGCTGACGCGCGGTCAGTGTCACCAGCACGGCGGTGTCGTCGCGCTGCGTGGCGACGACGATCTGTTTGGCACGTCGCACCTCGGCGCGGGCGAGCACGTCGCTGCGGGTCGCGTCGCCGACGACCCCGGCGAAGCCGTCGTCCGTGGCCGCCTTGACCACGTGGTGGTTCGGGTCGATCAGCACGATCCGCTCCCGCCCCATCCCGGTCGACAGCAGCGTCTCGGCGGCCGACCGGCCCTTGGTGCCGAAACCGACGACGACGGTGTGGTCGCGCAAGGCGGTCCTCCAGCGCGTCTGGCGCCACTGCTCGCGGGTGCGCTCGGTGAGCACCTCCAGCGTGGTACCCACCAGGATGATCAGGAACAGGACGCGGAGCGGGGTGATGAGCAGGACATTGACGATCCGGGCGCCGTCGCTGACCGGCGCGATGTCACCGTACCCGGTCGTGGAGAGGGTGACGGTGGTGTAGTAGACGGCGTCGAGGAAGGTGACCGTGCCGTCGTGGTTGTCGGTGTAGCCGTCCCGGTCCAGGTAGACGATCAGCACCGTCGCCCAGAGCACGCTCAGCGCGGCCAGCAGACGGCGGCCGACCTGCCGCAACGGCCCTATCGTCGAACGCGGCAGCAGCACGGGGCGCTCCGCGGGATCCCGCGGCGCCCTCGCGACGGTCGTCCTCACCACGGCAGCCCCCTCACCACGGCAGTTCCAGCAGACGGACGGACATCCCGGCGCTCGCGCCGCCGGGGGCGACCGCGGCGAGCGCGGACGCCCCCGCGAGGCCGCGCAGCATCGCCGGCCCCGTCCAGCGCAGCGGCGTCGCGCCGGAACCGTCCGCCGTCCGGATGACCGGCACCAGGCGGGTGTCCCGCGGGTGGCCCTGCACGTCAGCGGTCAGCGTCGCCCGCACCGGCTCCGGTTCCGGGAGCCCCGCGCGGGCCCGCAGCAGCGGCCCGGCCAGGGTGAGCAGGCCGGACACCGCGGCGAGGGGGTTGCCGGGCAGGCCCACCAGATGGCGTCCGCGCTGCGCCCCGGCGAGGGCGGCCAGCAGCATCGGGTGCCCCGGACGCACCTCCACCCCGTCCACCAGCAGCCGGGCACCGATGCGGTGCAGGGCGGGCCGGACATGGTCGAGCGGGCCGTGTGCGGTGCCACCGGTCGTCACGACGAGATCGGCGCCGGTCGTGGTGACCGCTTCGTGCAGCGCCTCGGGATCGTCGCCCAGACGCCGCGTCGCCAGCACCTCGGCGCCCAGCGCGGACAGCCAGGGTCCGACCATCGGGCCCAGCGCGTCGCGGATGCGGCCCCCCGACGGCAGCCCCTCGTGGAGCAGTTCGTCGCCGAGGACCAGCACCTCGGCGCGCGGGCGCGGGGTGACGGTGAGCCGGTCGTAGCCCGCGGCGGCGGCCAGGCCCAGCACCGGAGGCGTCACCGGCGTACCGGCGGGCAGCAGCCGTGCGCCCGTGCGGCACTCCTGGCCGCGCGGCCGGATGTCCGTCCCCGGGTCCGTGCTGCCGGAAGGCGCCCCGGGCGTCAGGTGGAGCCGCTCGGCGCGCAGTTCGGCTCGCTCGTCGCGCACCACGGCCGTCGCGCCGGGCGGGATACGTGCGCCGGTCGCGATCCGTACCGCGCGGCCGTCGGCCAGCGGCTCGGGTTCGGCACCCCCGGCCAGCACACCCGGCCCCTCCGGCAGGCCGGCGGGCGTCCACGGACCCGGCCCGGCGACCGCCCAGCCGTCCATGGCGGACGTGTCGAACGACGGCAGGTCGGCGAGCGCTTCGACGGGAGCCGCGAGCACCTGCCGCACGGCCCGGTCCAGCGGCACGGTCACGGTCGCGGCGGGCTCGACCGCCCGGGCGGCGATGCGCTGCGCCTCCGCCCAGGGGACGTCCGCGTGCGCGGGCGGCGGCTGGGGCGCCGACGGGCGTGCGGGCTCACCGCCTCCGGCGAAGGGCGCCGACGAGTCGACCACGCGGGCCTCCTCCCCGGTCTCCACGGCTCCGACGCCCCCGACTCTCGCACAGCCCGGCCCGGACGGGGTCTTCGGGCCCGCGGTCGCTCCGCCGTCGCGGGAGGCGCCGCCGGGGGCGGACTCCCGGGCCAGGGCTCCGGTGGGGGAGGCGGGCGACGCCGGCGGCGTGGGCTGCGCGTCCGGCGTGGCCCCTGGACGTCGGTCCGCCGGGGCTCCCATGCGCCCTGTCGAGGACGCTCCGCCGGGACCGCCCACAACGGCGGCCGCAGTGGGGGGCGCGGGGGCCGCCGACGGAGACGGCGGACGGCCGAACGGGACGCGGGCGTGGGCGTCCGGCGCCGCAGCGCCCTCAGCGGGCTCAGCGGGCTCAGCGGGCTCAGCGGGCTCACGAGGACTCGCTGCGGCTGCCGCAGGGGACTCCACCACGGACGGAGCCCGCGCTTCCCCCGGAGGGGAGGCGGCCGGCTCCGTCTGAAGGTCGGCCGCACGGGCTGACGGCTCCCCCGGACGCGCCCCGTCGGGAGCGGCTCCCGACGGGGCGGGCGAGCCCGTCACCGCCGCGACCGGGGCCACCTGTCCGGCGCCCTGCGCACGGGCGTCGGCGTCGGCGTCGGCGGACGGCACCTCCGACGGCACGTCCGGCGACGCCGGTGGAGGGCCGCCGGGCCGAGGGACGGGAGCCGGTGCGCCCGCGGAGTCGCGAACGTGGCCACCGGCCGCCGCACCGGCCGGGTCGGCGGCGCGAGCCGGCCGCGTACCGGGGGGCCCGGGGGCGGCCGTGTCGGGCGCACGGTCTTCGGGGGCCGAGGGCGACGTCGACAGGCGTGGGCCACGGGTGGGGACAGGGGGGACCCAGGGGGCGGCGAGCGCGTCGTCCGGATCGTGCGGCTCGTCCCGCGGGGGCGTGGCGTCCGTGCCGGCGCGGTCGAGGCCGACCCGCCGGGCGGCGCGTGTCAGCCACTCCGGGAGCAGGCCGTCGTCGGACGCGTCGGCACGCCCGCGGTCGGCGGCGGGCGCGGTCTCGGCCTCGGCCTCGGCCTCGGCGGAGCGGTCGCCGTCCGCCGGGCTCGCCGGGCGGCGCAGCGTCCGCATCATCTCGGTCAGGCGGCCGACCGCGCCGCCGCTCTCCGCCTCGTCCGACTCCTCCGCGCGGCGCAGCAGCCAGGGAGGGGCCAATTCGTCCTCCCCCGTGGGGGCCGCAGGTCGCGGGGCGCCCCGCAGGCCCACGGTCGAGGCCGACGCGGCGGACAGCCACGGTCCGGCGAGGTCGTCGTCCTCGGTGCCTGCCGCGTCCGTGACCGGCGAGGGACCGGTCGGCGCTCTCCCGGTGCCGTCGGAGGGCCCGTGGACGCCCGTGGCCGACAGGCCGTCGGTGGACGGCGAGCCCGCCGACAGCCACGGTCCGTCCGCGCCGTCCTCCCCCTCCGGCGTGCCCGGCCCGGCGTGCGGCCCGGCGTGCGACCGGGTGCCCTCGGCGGGTGTACCGGAGGAGTCGGGGGACTCGGCGCCGTCGTCGCCCGCCGCGTCCGCAGGCGTCGCGGCGCGGCTCCCCTGTGTGGAGGGCGGGCACTGCTCGGCCTCTGCGCTCGCAGAGGGCGCCCGGTCGGGGCACAGCTGTGATCCTTCCGGGCCGGGCGGCCGGCCCGCCGCGGACTCCGTCGCGGGGGATGGGCCCTCTCCGCCGTCCCCTGCGCCGCCGGGCTTCGGCGCGCTGCGCGCGTCCGCCGCGCGGGCGGGACAGTCGGCGCAGGGGCCGCCGCCGGCGTCCGTGGGGCCGCCGTTGGCGAGGGCGAGGGCCTGGTCGAGGTCGTCGGCGCCGCTACCGGCGCCGCGACGGCTCATCGGTCGTCCGTTTCCGACTCCGCTTCCCATCGCTTCGCCAGCTCGGCGGCCTTGCGTGCGGCTTCCGCCACCGCCTCCGGAGAGCCATCCCCGCGGGCGGCGGCCGCGTAGCCGACCAGAAACGTCGTCAGCGGGGCGGCGGGGCGCGCGACTCCGTGCGCGGCGTCACGCGCGAGGTCCAGGAGCCCGGAGGTGTCGACGTCGAGCTCGACACCCAGTTCGGCCTTGACTGCGGCAATCCATTCGTCCAGCACGGAGCCATGCTCCCTGATGCGGGCCCGCGCGGCGGCGAGGTCGTCCCAGGTGTCGCAGTCCACCGCGTCCTCGGTGGGCATGCGGTGCAGCCGCAGTCCGGGGAGCAGCAGGCGCAGCGGGAGGTGGGCGAGAGTGCCGTGTTCGGCGTGCAGCAGGGCGAGTTCGCGGCGCAGTGGCTCGGCACCGTAGGCGGCGAGCAGCGGCTGGTCCCGGCCGTCGTGGGCGACGGCGCCCTCGCCGTCGCTCCCGGTGGCGGCGCGCAGCAGCGCCCGTACGGTCGACGCCCGCAGGAAGGGCAGGTCGGCGGAGAGGACCAGCACGGTCTCGGCCCGGACGTGGGCCAGGCCGGCGTCGAGTGCCGCCAGCGGGCCGCCGCCGCGCGGGCTCTCCAGCGCCCAGGTCACCGGGCGGTAGGTGGACCGGCGGGGGCCGACGACCACGGTCGTGGTGGCGTCCGGGCAGGCTGCGAGGACACGGTCGAGGAGGGTGCGGGCGCCCACCGTGAGGGCGGGTTTGTCGGCGCCGCCGAGCCGCCGGGCGCCGCCGCCGGCGACAACCAGCGCATCGAAGGCGGTGGCGCCCGGCTGCTCGGCGGCAGCGGAACGGGCGTCGCCCGCCCCGGGCGCGGTGCGCGGGGCGGGCGACGGTCGTCCGGGCGGGCCCGGGGCGTGTGCGTTCACGCCTCAGAGCGTACGGAGCAGCACCGCCGGTTGTTCCACGCAGTCGGCGACGTACCGCAGGAAGCCGCCGGCCGTGCCGCCGTCGCACACCCGGTGGTCGAAGGTGAAGGACAGCTGGACGACCTTGCGGACGGCGAGTTCGCCGTTCACGGCCCACGGCTTGTCGACGATGCGGCCGACGCCCAGCATCGCGGCCTCCGGGTGGTTGATGATCGGCGTGGAGCCGTCGACGCCGAACACGCCGTAGTTGTTCAGCGTGAACGTGCCGCCGGTCAGCTCGGCCGGGGACAGCGTGCCGGCGCGGGCCGACTCGGTGAGCCGTGCGATCTCCGCGGCAATGCCCTCGGCGTCCAGGGTGTGCGCGTCGCGCACCACCGGGACGACCAGGCCGCGGTCGGTCTGGGCGGCGAATCCGAGGTGCACGGCGTCCAGCCGCACGATCTCGCGCGCTTCCAGGTCGACCGTGGAGTTGAGCTCCGGGAAACGGGCCAGGGCGGCCGTGGAGATCCGGGCCAGCAGGGCGAGCAGGGAGATCTTCGGTCCACCGGCGGCGTTCATGGCCCGCCGCGCGGCCAGCAGCTCCGTCGCGTCGGCGTCCACCCAGGTCGTGGCGTCGGGGATCTCGCGGCGGCTGCGGGACAGCTTGTCCGCGACGGTGCCGCGCAGGCCGCGCAGCGGGATCCGCGACGCCGCCCCTGCCGGGGACGGGGTCCGGGCGGGCGCCGCCGGGGCCGCCTCCCACGCCTCCTCGCCGGCGACCGCGCTGTCGCCGGCCGCGCCGCCGCGCTCGGCGGCCCGCTCGACGTCTCCGCGCATGATCAGGCCGTCGGGGCCGGAGCCGGTCACGTCCCGCAGGTCGATGCCGGACTCCCGCGCGATGCGGCGCACCAGCGGCGAGATGACGGCGACGGCCCCCTCGGGACGTCCGGAGGCGTCGCCGTTGCGTGCTCCGGCGTTGTCGTTCCCGGGACGGTCGGGTCCGGGACGGTCGTTCCCGGGACGGTCGGGTCCGGGACGGTCGTTCCCGGGACGGTCGGGTTCGGCGACGACGCCGCGTTCGTGGCCGCGGACGGCGGCCGTGGCGCCGCTCTCGCCGCGCGGGCCGACGCCCTGCGGGCGGGAACCGCCGGTGGCCTCGCCGCCGACACCGCGACGGGATGCACCCGACGTGGTCGTGCCCGTGGCGGCCGGAGCCGGGGCGGGTGCGGGTGCGGCCACGTGGCCGACTCCGCCGCCCACCCGGCGGCGGCGACGCGCGGAGGGCGCCTGGGTGCCGTAGCCGACCAGCACGTTGCCGGAACCCTCGTCGGTGTCGTCCGGCGCGGCATCACCGGCCGGGGCGGCGGCCGCACCGGCCTCCTCGGACGAGGTGGCGCCGACGGCGACGGCGACCAGCGGCGCGCCGACCGGCATCTCGTCGCCTTCACCGCCGTAGCGGGCGGTGACCACGCCGCCGTAGGGGCAGGGGACCTCGACCATCGCCTTGGCCGTCTCCACCTCGACGACCGGCTGGTCGACGGCGACGACCTCGCCGACCTCGACCATCCAGGTCGTGATCGTCGCCTCGGTCAGCCCTTCGCCGAGGTCGGGCAGTGCGAACTCGCGGATCTCCGCCATCACCGACCGCCTTCCACCCAGTCGCTCTCCCACTGCAGGCGGGCGACCGCGTCGAGCACGCGGTCCACGCCCGGCAGATGGTGCTTCTCCAGCATCGGCGGCGGGTACGGGACGTCGAAGCCCGCGACCCGCAGCACCGGTGCCTCAAGGTAGTGGAAACAGCGTTCGCCCACCCGTGCGGCGATCTCCCCGCCGGGACCGGCGAACCCCTGCGACTCGTGCACCACCACGGCGCGGCCGGTGCGTCGCACGGACTCCACGACCGTCTTCTCGTCGAAGGGCACCAGCGACCGCAGGTCGACGACCTCCAGGTCCCAGCCGTCCTCGCGTGCGGCCTCCGCAGCCTCCATGCACACCGGGACCGACGGGCCGTAGGTGATCAGCGTCGCCGAGGTGCCGCTGCGGCGGACGACGGCCTCGCCGATGCCGGGCACCTGCTCGGGCGCCTCCGGGTCCCACTCGGCCTTGCCCCAGTAGAGCCGCTTGGGCTCCATGAAGACGACCGGGTCGTCGGAGGCGATGGCGGCGCGCAGCAGGCCGTACGCGTCGGCGACCGTCGCGGGCGTGACGACCTGGAGCCCGGGCGTGGCCATGTAGTACGCCTCGGAGGAGTCGCTGTGGTGCTCCACGCCGCCGATGCCGCCGCCGTACGGGACGCGGATGGTGATCGGCATGGGCAGCCGGCCGCGCGTGCGGTTGCGCATCTTCGCGACGTGCGAGGCGAGCTGCTCGAAGGAGGGGTAGGCGAACGCGTCGAACTGCATCTCGACGACCGGGCGCAGCCCGTACATGGCCATGCCCACGGCGGTGCCGAGGATGCCGGCCTCGGCCAGCGGGGTGTCGGTGCAGCGCTCCTCGCCGAACTCCCTGGTCAGGCCGTCGGTGACGCGGAAGACGCCGCCGAGCGTGCCGACGTCCTCGCCCATCACGTGGACGTCGGGGTCCTCGGCCATCGCGTCGCGCATGGCGCGGTTGAGCGCCTGCGCCATGGTGGCGGGCTTGGCCACGGGCTTCTTCGCGGCGCCGCCCGCGCCGGCCGGGCCGCCGGCCGTCGTCTCGGTCCTTGCCATCACGCGTTCCCCTCGGCCTCGGCGTCCAGCTCGGCGCGCAGCTGCGCCGCCTGCTCCCGCAGCTGCGCGGTCTTCTCCGCATACACCTCGGCGAACAGGTCCATCGGGCGCAGCTCGGGGTCGGCGTTCATCCGCTCACGGATGCCCGCGGCCATCTCCTCCGCTCCCTTCGCGACGTCCTCGGCGGTGGCGTCGTCCAGCACGCCGCGCTCGCGCAGCTCCCGCTCCAGCAGCCGGACCGGGTCGTGGTCGCGCCAGGCGTCGACCTCCCCGTCCGTGCGGTAGCGGGTGGCGTCGTCGGCGTTGGTGTGCGCCTCCATGCGGTAGGTGACGGCCTCGACCAGCGTCGGGCCGCCGCCCTGCCGGGCCCGCTCGACGGCCTCGCCGAGCACGCTGTGCACGGCGACCGCGTCGTTGCCGTCGACGAGCCGGCCGGGCATGCCGTAGCCGACGGCCTTGTGGGCGAGGGACGGCGCGGCGGTCTGCTTGGCGAGCGGCACGGAGATCGCGAAGCCGTTGTTCTGCACCAGGAAGACGACGGGCGCGTTCCACACGGCGGCGAAGTTCAGCGCCTCGTGGAAGTCGCCCTCGCTGGTCCCGCCGTCGCCGACCAGGGCGAGCGCGACCACGTCGTCGCCCTTGATGCGGGCGGCGTGTGCCAGGCCGACGGCGTGCGGGAGCTGCGTGGCCAGCGGGGTGGACAGGGGCGCCACACGGGCGGCCTTCGGGTCCCAGCCGTGGTGCCAGTCGCCGCGCAGCAGCGTCAGCACCTCGACCGGGTCCAGGCCCCGCGCGACGGCGGCGAGCGTGTCGCGATAGCTGGGGAACAGCCAGTCCTGCTCCTTCAGCGCCAGGGCCGCGGCGACCTCGCACGCCTCCTGTCCGGTGGAGGAGGGGTAGACGGCGAGGCGGCCCTGGCGGGTCAGGGCGGTGGCCTGTTCGTTGTAGCGGCGGCCGCGCACCAGCTCGCGGTGCAGGCGGAGGAGCACGTCCCGGCCCGGGGCCTTCTCGAGGTCGGCGTCGGTGCCCAGCAGCCGGTAGGGCTCGGCGTCGGGCAGCAGGGGAGCGGGATCGACCCGCGGACGCCATGCGGGCGGCGGAGAGAGTCGGTAGGAACCGGGCTGCTCCAGGACCGTCATGGTCGGCACCTCCTCGTGGGCGGCTGTCGGGCTCGGGTCCGGTGAAGGACTCGGAGGCGTGGTGCGCCTCACCTACCGATTGTTCGGTCGCGCGCACACTTTGGCTACAGGCGGGCCCAGCCTGTGGACAAACTGCTCAGTAAAGCGTTCGATACGATCGATGCGTCCACGGAGAGGAGGCATTCGTCCATGTCGGACGAACGATTGGCCGAGCGGCCCGCCGGCGAGGCGGACGAGCAGCGACCGCCGGTACGCCCCCTCGACTCCGTCGACCGCGACATCCTGCGCCTGCTGCGGGCCGACGGGCGCGCGTCCGTGCGCTCCGTCGCCGACCAGGTGCACGTCTCGCGGGCCAACGCGTACGCGCGGATCAACCGGCTGCTCGAGGACGGCGTGATCCGCGGCTTCAGCGCCCGCATCGACCAGGAACGCGCCGGTCACGGCACGTCCGCGTACATCACCCTGAAGATCGTCCAGGACTCGTGGCGCTCGGTCAGGGAGCGGCTGCGGGAACTGCCCGGCGCCGCGCACATGGCCCTGGTCGGCGGCGACTTCGACGTCCTGCTGCTGGTGCACACCAAGGACAACCGCTCGCTGCGCGACCTGGTCCTCACCCGCATCCAGGCGATCCCCGAGGTGCTGAGCACCCGGACGCTGCTGGTCTTCGAGGAGACCGACCTCGACCCCGAACCCTGAGCGGCCACCCGGCGTGACGTGCCACCCGACCGCCGTGATGCGGCCATCCGGCGTACGGCGGCTTCCGGCACGGTGTCCGGCGTCGGCACGGCGTGTGCATCGCGTGGCGAAGCCGTGCCCACCCGCCCCGCCGCGGTTTCCGGCCGCTCACCCCGGATAGGAGCGCGTACATGACAGCACCAGCCGCCTCCCGCCCCTCACCCGGACGGCGCGCCCTCTCCCTCGTCGCCGGCAACCGGATCTCGCAGGTCTACCTGCTGATCGTGCTCGCCCTCCTGGTCTGGGTCGCCGTGGACACCACCCTGGTCCACCAGGAGGACGCCTCTTTCGCCAGCGTCGTCCCCATGCTGGCCACCCTCCCCTGGGGTTTCGCCGTCGCCCTCCTGCCGGACGGCTCCACGGCGGGCTTCTTCGCCGTCGTCGTCGCGGGTGCCCTGATCAACGCCGCCCTCATCGGCCTCGTCGCCGGCCGGCGCCGCGGCTGACCCGCCGGGTGGCCCCCGGCGGCGTCGGAGTCGGAGCGGTGGTCACCCTTCCGTCTCCTGCACCGCCTGCCACGTCCACGACGTGCGCCGGGGCCGGCCGTCCAGCTCCGCGCGTCGGATCGGCGGCCTCCGGCTGGACCTGAAGTGGCGCGTCGCATGCAACGAGAGCGTCGATCCTCGCTGTGCCGAGATACAGCGACCTCCGGCAGCACGGGCAACGTTGGTGCTGCGCCATCCGGCGCGCTCCTGTGCGGGAGTGCGGTGTCGGCTTCAGCGTCGGCGGGCCGGCTGATCCTCACGTCAGGTCGTCGGAGCGGCCGGCTGCGATACGGGACCAGTGGGCGATGGGGCGGCCGTCCGAGCGCCACTCCTCGGGGTTCTCGGCGGAGTACCAGGGCTGGGGCCAGCCGTCGGGAGAGTCCTCCCACGCCTCCTGGCGTCCGTAGACGGTCATGTCCAGCAGCCCGTGGGTGGGGGCCATGATCTCGACGCCGCGGCCGCCGGTGTAGTACGTCTCGAACACCCGGTCGCCCTCGCGGACGTAGCAGACGAGGTGGTGACGCTGCCAGTCGCGACCTTCCAGCAGCTGCGGCGCCGTCCTCTCGACCGAGTACCACGGCATGTCCAGGCCCAGGAAGTCCCGGTAGCGGACGCTGGGCTCGTACGGGCCCTTGCAGAGCACGGCGTACGTGGCGTCGCGGGAATGGATGTAGGACAGCTCGCGGACCTGGCAGTTGAAGAACGTGCAGCCCTCGCACTGCTCGGCGGCGGGCCGGCCGGGCCACCAGGCGTGGAAGTACGCGATCAGCTGCCTGCGGCCTTCGAAGACGTCGAGGAGTGTGACCGGGCCGTCGGGACCGATCGCCTCGATGGTGGCGTCGACCTCCACCATCGGCAGGCGCCTCCGCGCCGCCGCGATCGCGTCCCCTTCGCGGGTGTGCGCCTTCTCCCGTGCCAACAGCGCGTCCCGCGCCTCCTGCCACGCCCTTCTGTCCACGACGGGCGGGAGGGCCGGGCCGGGTCGCTGGTCGTTCATGATCGCCTCCATGGGTTCGTTGCCGTGTTCCCACCCCGGCAGGAGGGCTCCCCCACACCGGCCACGGTCGTGTCCGGGGCCGCAGCCGGGAGCCGTTCTCCGTGAACCGTGCACCGGCTTACCGGGCGGAGCCCACGACGTGCCAGTGCTCGGTGATGCGGCCGTCCGCGAGGCGGTAGGTGTCGGAGAAGGGCACCGAGGGAGCGCCGGGGCACTCCAGCAGGGAGCGCACCACCACGTGTCCGGCGGCGGCGATCACCTGAAGGGGACGGAAGTACGCCTGCGGCCGGGCCGTCCACAGCGCGTCCAGCTTGCTGACGACCCCCTGCCTGCCGGGGTCGCCGTCGGCGTCGACGAAGTCCTCGGCGAGGAAGCGGGGTACGGCGCCGGTGTCCTTCTCGCCCGAGAGCACCGTGCCGAAGAACTCGAGTACGCGTCCGGCGTCCCGCCTGGCCCCTTCGGTGTCGGCGATGATCATCCCGGGACGGTAGCAGCGCGGCGGGGTCCCTCACCCGCGGCACGGGCACGCGCCGCGCCGCCCCCACACCGACGGCCCACACCGCGTACCCGTCCCGACGACCGCCGCAGGGCGGCCGGAGCGAGGGGCGGGAGTACGGTTCGGCGGATGCTGCGGATCGAGGCTGTGGAGGGTCACACCATGCGGAAGCTCACGTACTTCGTCGCGGCGACGGTGGACGGGTTCATCGCGTCTCCCGACTCCGAGCACACGATGTTCCAGGAGGGGGAGGACCACGGTGCGTGGGCGCTGGCACAGATGCCGGAGACGGTGCCGACGGCCTACCGGAGCCTCGTGCCCGGGCTGGCCGAGGCGGGGAACCGGCGGTTCGACACCGTCCTGATGGGCCGCGGCACCTACGAGCGCGGTCGGCGTGACGGCGCCACCAGCCCGTACGGCCATCTGCGCCAGTACGTCGTCTCGACCGCCATGGCTTCGGCCCCGGACCCGGCGGTGGAGGTGGTGCGGGGAGACCCCCGGGAGTTCGTGCGCGCACTGAAGAAGGAAGACGGGCTGGACATCTGGCTCTGCGGCGGCGGCAAGCTCGCCGCCTCGCTCCGGGACGAGATCGACGAGCTCGTCGTCAAGATCAACCCCGTCGTGATCGGTGCGGGCGTGCCGCTCTTCGACTCGGCCTACGCCCCGCAGCGTTACCGCGTGGTCTCCGGCCAGGTCTTCGACAGCGGCGTCGCGGTCATGACGTATGCCCGGCGGGACGACTGAGGCGGCCCTCCTCCCGGGCGGCGGGCGGCCCGCGGGGAGGCGCCTACGTGCGCAGGCCCGCGAAGGCGGTGGCGACGACGGCGTCGGCGACTTCGTCGCTGGTGGCGTGGGCGGTGCCGGCGCGCTCGGGGCGGTACCACTCGACGATCGAGTTGATCATGCCGAAGAGCAGCCGGGTGGCGAGCCGGGCGTCCACGTCGGGGCGGAGGTCGCCCTCCGCGGCGGCGTCGTTGAGCAGGTCGGCGACGCGCTGGTCGAAGTCGCGGCGGCGCTGGATCGCCCAGCGTTCCGTGCCGGTGTTGCCGCGCACGCGCAGCAGCAGCGTGACGTAGGGGAGTTCGGCCATCAGCACCTCGGTGGTGCGCCGGGTGACGTGCTCGACCCGCTCGATCGCGCGGCCGCGGTTCGCCGCGGGCTCGTCCAGGATCGCGAAGAGGCCGTCCAGGGCCCGGCTTATCGCGCGCCGCAGGAGCTCCTCCTTGCCCCGCACGTGGTGGTAGATGGAGGACTTGGAGATGCCGGCCGCCTTGGAGAGGTGCTCCATGGAGGTGCCGTCGTAGCCGCGCTCGTTGAAGACCCGCACCGCGACGGCCAGCAGGGACTCCGGGGTGTAGGTGTCCCGCCGGGCTGCGGGGGGCGTGCTGGGGGTGGCGGCGGGCATGGCGCCGATCGTATCGGGGGAGGAAGGGTTCGCTCCCCGGAGGTGTTCCGTCACTGTTCGTGGCCCCCTTGCACCGACCGATCGTTCGGTAGCAGTATCTATCCATCGCCCCTGTCATCGCTACCCCGCACCATCGCCGCCCCTACGAGGAGAGGCTCACCGTGACCGTGACCGCCGGACCGAACGCCGCGGAGCTCATCGAGAAGCACCGCGCCACCCTCGACCAGGCCATCGAGACGATCCGCAGCCGTGCGTACTGGTCGCCGCACCCCGAGCACCCGAAGGCCTACGGCGAGAACGGTTCGCTGAGCGCCGCCGAGGGCAAGGAGGCGTTCGACGCACTGCTCGGCGGGCGCTTCGAGCTGGACCAGCCCGGTACGGACGGCTGGTCGGCTACGGAGAGCTCGCCGTACGGCATCACGATGGGCGTGGAGTACCCGCACGCGGACCTCGACGTGCTGCTGCCGGCCATGCGGGCGGCGATGCCCGCCTGGCGCGAGGCCGGCCCGGAGGCCCGGGCGGCGGTGTGCCTGGAGATCCTCGCCCGCATCAGCGCCCGCACGCACGAGTTCGCGCACGCGGTCATGCACACCAGCGGTCAGGCGTTCATGATGGCGCTGCAGGCCGGCGGCCCGCACGCCCAGGACCGCGGCCTGGAGGCGGTGGCGTACGCGTACATGGAGCAGGTGCGGGTGCCGGACGCGGCCGACTGGTCGAAGCCGCAGGGCAAGCGCGACCCGCTGAACCTGCGCAAGCACTTCACGGCGGTCGGCCGCGGCCTGTCGCTGCTGATCGGCTGCAACACCTTCCCCACCTGGAACGGCTACCCGGGCCTCTTCGCCTCGCTGGCCACCGGGAACCCGGTGCTGGTCAAGCCGCACCCGCGTGCCGTGCTGCCGCTGGCGCTGACCGTGAGGATCGCGCGCGAGGTGCTCGCCGAGCACGGCTTCGACCCGAACCTGGTGGCGCTGGCCGCCGAGCGTGAGGGCGAGGGCATCGCCAAGGACCTGGCGACCCGCCCCGAGGTGCGGATCATCGACTACACCGGGTCGACCGAGTTCGGCGACTGGCTGGAGCAGCACGCCACCCAGGCGCAGGTGTACACGGAGAAGGCCGGCGTCAACACCGTCGTCATCGACTCGACCGACGACTACAAGGGCATGCTGGGCAACCTGGCGTTCTCGCTGTCGCTGTACAGCGGCCAGATGTGCACCACCCCGCAGAACCTGCTGATCCCGCGCGGTGGCGTCGGCACCGAGGACGGCGAGAAGTCGTTCGACGAGGTGGTGGGCGACCTGGCGGGTGCCGTCGGCAAGCTGCTCGGCGACGACGCGCGCGCCAACGCCCTGCTCGGCGCCATCGTGAACCCGCAGGTCGGCCAGCGCATCGACGCCGCCGGATCGCTGGGTGAGGTGGCGCTGCCCTCGCGTTCGCTGACCAATCCGGACTTCCCGGGCGCGACGGTGCGCACGCCGGTGATCGTCAAGCTGGACGGCGGCAAGCCGGAGGCGGAGGAGACCTACCTCTCGGAGTGCTTCGGCCCGGTGTCGTTCGCGGTCGCCGTCGACTCGGCCGACGAGGCGGTGGCGCTGCTGCGCCGCACCGTCCGCGAGAAGGGCGCCATGACCGTGGGCGCGTACACCACCGCCGAGGACGTCGAGCGGAAGATCGAGGACGTCTGCCTGGAGGAGTGCGCGCAGCTGTCGCTGAACCTGACCGGCGGCGTGTACGTCAACCAGACCGCCGCGTTCTCCGACTTCCACGGCTCGGGCGGCAACCCGGCGGCGAACGCCGCGCTGTGCGACGGCGCGTTCGTCTCCAACCGCTTCCGCACGGTGGAGGTCCGGAGGCAGGCCTGAGTCAGCCGGCCGCCGCGCGGCGGCCGGGGCGCTGTGCCATCCAGTGGTACAGCGTCATGGCCACGGACGTGGCCAGGTTGTAGCTCGACACCTGCGGGCGCATGGGCAGGGCCACGAGGTGGTCCGCATGCGCCCGCAGCGCGTGGGAGAGGCCGTGCCGCTCCGAGCCGAACGCGAGCAGCGCGTCGTCGGGCAGGGTGAGACCGCGCAGGTCCTCCCCCTCGGGGTCGAGGGCGTAGAGCGGTCCGGGCGGCAGTTGCGCAGCGTCCCTGTGCTCGACGCGAGTGGCGAAGTGGAGCCCGGCGGCGGCCCGTACGACGGTGGGGTGCCAGGGGTCGACGGTGCCGGTGGTGTAGACGGCGGACGCGCCGCAGCCGGCGGCGAGCCGGACCACGGCGCCGACGTTGCCGAGGTGACGCGGGTCGTCCAGGACCACGGCGGGTGCCGCCTCCGCCGGGGAGGCGGCCCGGGTGCGGAGGGCGAGGGCGGCCACTCCGGTGGGGTGCGGGCGCGGGACGAGGGCGCGCAGCACGTCGGGAGTGACGGGCTCGAGACACCCCCGCAGGGCCGGGACGAGATCGGGCGCGAGGTCGCGGGCCAGCGCGAGGGCGGCCTCGCGGTCCTCCGCGACGGCGAGGGGCACCTCTGCGCCGAAGCGGAGAGCGTGCTTGAGGGCGTGGAGGCCGTCGAGCAGCACGGTGCCCGGCTCGGCGTCGAGGGCGCGCCAGCGGCGTGCGGTGTCTGCGGTGTCGGTCACCGCCGGATTGTCCCCCTGAGGACGACCGCCGGGCCATTCGGTGCGCGGCCGGAAGGTCATCCGGGAGCCGCCCCCCGCGGGACGTGACGCTGCGCGATGCTTGTGGCTCAGGTTCCCGGTGGGCAGACTGTCGTCGTCGGACGGGCTCCCCGGGGGGTGAAGTGGCAGGCGTGGACCGCCGGTTCCGTGCACTGCTGTGCGCCCACGCCGTCTCGGCGTACGGCAACTACCTGAACCTGATCGCCCTGAGCCTCTTCGCCTACGAGGTCGCCGGCGGCGCCCTCGGGGTGGGCGTGGTCATGGCCGTACGGCTCTCCTCCGGCTTCGTCGCGGGGCTCGCCGCGGGCCGGATCTCCGACCGGACCGGACGCCGTGCGCTGATGATCGGCACCGACGTGGCGCAGGCGGCCGCGATGACGGTGCTCGCGCTGAGCGCCGGCCGCACTCCCCTCCTGCTGCTCGCCGGCGCCGTCGTGGTGATGGGCGCCGGACACACGCTGTTCACCGTCGCGCTGCGCAGCGCCGTACCGGTGATGGTGGGGCAGGACCGGCGGCGCGAGGCGAACGGCCTGCTGGTGACGCTGCGTTCGTTCGCCACGGTGCTGGGCTTCGCCTCCGCGACGCCGGTCATCGCCCTGGGCGGCTACACCGCGGCGTTCGCGGTGAACGCGGCGAGCTTCGCCGTGTCCGCGGCGGCCTTGGTGACCCTGCGCCCGCGCACCGACGAGGCGGACCCCGGCCCCGGGGCGGCTGCGCACGGCGGCGCGGCGGACGCGGGCACCGGCGCAGCGGACGCGGACGCGCCGAAGGACGCGGCCACGGACGCCACGACGACGTGGCGCGCGCTGGCGGCGGTCCCCGCGGTCGTCCTGGCCATGGTCGCGCTGCGTGGCGCGGACGCGCTCTCCTCCGCCTCGCACAACGTCGCCCTGCCGGTACTCGCGCAGCAGACGGCACCGTCGCAACCGGCGCTGCTCATGACGCAGTTCTGGTCCGCATGGGCGGTCGGCACCCTGGTCGCGCACCAGGTGGTCAAGCGCCGCAAGGAGCAGCGGGGTGCGGCCGGGGACGAGCGCGGGTTCGCGAGCGGCACGGTCGCGATGTCGCTGTTCTTCGTCGCGGCCTTCACCGGGCTGCCCGGCATCGCCCTGATGCTGGTGGCCCTCTGCGCCGGTCTCGCCGACGGCTACACCGAGATCGTCTACACCTCCCGGCTGCAGGCGGCGCCGGACCGCCTGCGGAGCAGGCTCTTCGGCGCCTCGGCGGTGGCGGAGACCGCCGGGTTCACCCTCGGCGCGGTGGCCGCCGCGGCCGCGCTGGAGGCGCTGCCGGTGTGGGTCGTCGTCGGTGCGTTCCATGCGGTGGCCGCGTGCGGCGGTCTGGCCCTGCTGCTGTTCCGGACCTCCGTACGGGCGTCCGCCCCCACCACCCCCGAGCCCGCGACCCCCACCGCCCCGCCCGCCGCCCCCGCGTGCACCCCCACCGATTCCGCCACGCACCCGGCCACCGGCCCGGGCGACGAAGGAGAGAACCCGCATGGAGCGCGTACCCGGACCGGCCCTTTACCGGGGGCCTGAGCCGGAGTTCACCGAGGACGACCCGCGGAACGCGGTGCAGGCGCTGCTGCGCGCCGCGGACGCGTTCCCCGACGCAGGCGTGGTCACCGTCGGACGGGACGGCACGTCCGTGGAACTCCCCTACCCGGAACTCCTCGACCGGGCACGCCGGCTGCTGACCGGCCTGCGCGCCCACGGCCTGCGGGCCGGGGACGCCCTGGTGCTGTGCGGGCTGGCGCTGGAGGACTTCTTCCCCGCCTTCTGGGCCGCGGTGCTCGGCGGCGCGCGGCCGGTGAGCATCGCGGAACCCGCCGAACCGGAGTCGGCCGCGCTGCAGCGGCTGCGGCACACGGCCGCCCTGCTGGACGCCCCCCTCGTGCTCTGCGACGCCGACGCCGGGCCGGGGATCGCCCACGCCGTCCCGCGGTCACGCGTGGTCCCGGTCGGCGAACTGCCGCACCACGAACCCGCCGACGACCTCGCCGACCCGGAGGAGGACGGCGAGGTCGCGCTGCTCATGCTCTCCTCGGGCAGCACCGGCACGCCGAAGGCCGCGCAGCTCACCCACGGCGGGCTGGCGGACTTCGCGGCCTCCTCCCGGCGCATCCTGGACGTCCGCCCCGAGCACACCACCGTCAACTGGCTGCCCCCGGACCACAGCGGGGCGTTCCTGCTCTACCACGTGCTGCCCGTCTTCACCGGCAGCACCAACGTGCACGCGCCGACCGAGCGGGTGCTGGCCGAACCCCTCCGCTGGCTGGACCTGCTCGACGCCCACCGCGCCCACCACAGCTGGGCGCCCACCTTCGCGTACCAGATGGTCGCCGAGGCCCTCCGTACGCGGCCGGACTCCCGCTGGGACCTGCACCGGCTGCGGACCCTGGTGTGCGGCGGCGAGCACGTGTCCCTGCCGGTGCTGCGCCGCTTCCTGGACGCCACGGCCCCCTCCGGAGTGCGCGAGCACCACCTCGTGCCCGCCTGGGGCATGGCCGAGACGGTGACGGCCGTGGCCTACGGCCGGCTCGACCGGCCCGGCACCGTCCACCGGCTGCTGCGGAGCAGCCTCGGCGGCGAGCTGGCCACCGCCGACGACACGACGCCGGAAGCCGACCGCGTCACCTTCGTCGCCTCCGGGCCGCCCGCGCACGGCACCGCCCTGCGGGTGCTGGACGACGCGGGGGAGCCGCTGCCCGAGCGCCGCGTCGGGCGGCTCCAGGTGAGGTCCGCGGCCCGGCTCACCCCGGGCTACGTCCGCGCCCCGGAGGCGGACACGGCCCTGTACCCCGCCGGGCGGGAGTGGCTGGACACCGGCGACCTGGCCTTCCTCGCCGGGGGGCAGGTCGTCGTCACCGGCCGGCACAAGGACGTGATGGTCCTCAACGGCCACAACGTCCACTGCCACGAGGTGGAGGAGACCCTGGCGGCCGTGCCGGGGCTGCGGTCCGGCGACGTGGCGGCGTGCGGCGTGCCGGACCCGGACCGCGGCACCGAGTCGCTGGCGGTGTTCTTCTGCGCTCGCGGCCCGGCCGAGGACGCGCGCCTCGTGCGCGAGATCCGGCGGACCCTGTTCGCCGCACTGCGGCTGACCGCCTCCCACGTCGTCCCCGTTCCTCCCGACGAGTTCCCGCGCACCCCGGCGGGCAAGGTGCGACGGAGCGCACTGCGGGACCGGCCGGAGACCGCCCCGCTCCGCCCGGAGCCGCAGGGCCCGCCGCCGTCCCCACCCGGCGGGGACCTGCTGCGCCTGGTGCAGCGGGAGATCGCCGCCGAGCTGGGCCGCGAGGCCCCGGCCGACGTCCCGTTCTACGAACTCGGCCTGGAATCCGTGCAGCTGGTGCGGGTGCGCACCCGCCTCGAGGAACGGCTCGGGCGGAGGCTGCGCCAGGTCGCGCTCTTCGAGCACCCCACCGCCGGTGAACTCGCCGCCCACCTGGCCCGGGACGCCGAGGCGTCGGACTCCGCGGTGCGCGGGGCGTCGGACGTGACGTCGCAGACGGCCTCGCACGGCACGCCGCACCGGCCCCCGCACGGGACGTCCGCCCCCGCGGTGGACGGCAGGTCCGACGACCGCAGGATCGCGGTCGTCGGCATGGCCGCCCGCTTCCCCGGCGCGTCCTCCGTCGAGGCGTTCTGGGCCGGGCTGCGCGAGGGGCGCAGCGCGCTGCGCGTCCTGAGCCCCGAAGAGCTCGCGGACGCCGGCCTGTCGCCGCAGCAGATCCGCGACCCGCTACGCGTACCCGTGGCGGGCGTGCTGGACGGAGCCGACGCGTTCGACCCGGAGTTCTTCCGGATGAGCCCCGCGGAGGCGGAGCTGACCCACCCCGGGCACCGGCTGTTCCTGGAGTGCTGCCACGAGGCCCTGGAGAACGCCGGCCACACCGCGAACGGCGCCGGAACGCGGACCGGCGTCTTCGCCGGTTCCGGCATGCACCTCTACGGCCACCAGCAGGCCCGTCCCGGCGTGCAGGACACCGAACCCGTCGACCCGCCGTCCGGGATGCGGGCCACCATCGGCCGGGAACCCGACTTCCTGGCCACCCGGGTCGCGTACCGGCTGGGCCTGACCGGGCCGGCGATCGGCGTCCAGACGGCCTGCTCGACCTCCCTGGTCGCCGTCCACCTCGCCGTGCAGGCGCTGCTCAACGACGACGCGGACCTGGCACTCGCGGGCGCCGCGGCCGTGCACACCCCGCAGGAGACCGGCTACCGCAGCCATCCCGAATCGATCCTGTCGCCGACGGGCACCTGCCGGGCCTTCGCGGCGGGCGCCGACGGCACCGTGGGCGGCAACGGCGTCGCCGCGGTACTCCTCAAACGCCTGGACCGGGCACTGGCGGACGGCGACACCGTGCACGCGGTGATCCTCGGCTCCGCGGTCAACAACGACGGCGCGGCCAAGGCGGGATTCAGCGCGCCGGGCGTGCCGGGACAGACGGAGGTCGTCCGCCGGGCGCTGCGCACCGCGAACGTCCCGGCCACGTCGGTCTCCTACGTCGAGGCCCACGGCACCGGCACCCCCCTCGGCGACCCGGTGGAGTTCGAGGCGCTGGCCCGTGCGCTCGGCGAGGACACGGACCGGACCGGATTCTGCACCCTCGGCTCGGTGAAGCCGGCCATCGGCCACCTCGACAGCTGCGCCGGCATGGCAGGCCTGATCAAGACGGTGCTGATGCTGCGCCACCGCACCCTGGTGCCGACGCTGAACGTGGACCGCCCGCACCCCGACCTGGACCTGACGGGCGGCCCCCTCGTCCTGGGCACCGAACTGCGTCCCTGGCGGACGCCGGACGGCGGGCCGCTGCGCGCCGGGGTCAGCGCGCTGGGCGTCGGCGGCACGAACGCGCACGTGGTGCTGGAGGAGGCGCCCGCGCGGCCCGCCGCCGCGGAACCGGCGTTCCCGGTGCTCGTCCCGGTCTCGGCCGACGACCCGCAGGCACTCGCCGAGCTGACCGGCAGGCTTGCCGGTCAGCTGCGCCGCGAACCCGCCCCGGCAGCCGCCGACGTGGCCGCCACCCTGGCGCTCGGACGGCCGCACCGGGCCGCGCGCACCGCCGTCGTGGGCCGTACGACCGAGGAGCTGGCCGACGCCCTGGAACGGTCGGCCGCGGGCGCCGAACCGCCCGCCGCGGCGGGACCGCTCGCCTTCGCCTTCCCCGGCCAGGGCAGTGCAGGGCCGGGCGCCGGGCGGGACCTGTACGCGGCGTTCCCCGCGTACGCCCGGGTGCTGGACCGGTGCGCGGAGGTGTTCGCCGACGAGTTCTCCGGCCGGCTGCTGCCACTGCTCCTCGGCGACCCCGACGGCGGCGAGCGCGGGAGCGAGAGCGGGGGCGCCGCCTGGGACACCGAGACCGCCCAACCCGCCCTGTTCGCCCATCAGACGGCCCTCGCCGGGCTCTGGCGGACGTGGGGCGCGGACCCGGCGCTGCTGCTCGGGCACAGCGTCGGCGAGTACGCCGCGCTCTGCGCGGGCGGCGCCCTCGCCCTGGAGGACGGTCTGCGGCTCACGGCGTGGCGGGGCCGGCTGATGCAGCGGTCGTGCCCTGCCGGCGGGATGATCGCCGCCCGGATGGACGCCGAGCAGGCCGAACGCGTCGCACGGCTCGCCGGCGCGGAGGTGGCCGCCTGCAACGGGCCGCGCTCGCACGTGCTGTCGGGTCCCCCCGGCGCGCTGGCCGAGGCGGGGCGCGCGCTGGACGACGAAGGGCTGTCCTGGCGCACGCTGCCGGTGGACCGGGCGTTCCACTCGGCCGCCGTCGAAGGTGCCGTCGAGGAGTTCCGGTCGCACGCCGAGCGGGTGCCGTTCGGGCCGCTGCACACGCCGTTCGTCACGGGCACGGACGGCCGGGTGCGGCTCCCGGGCTGGGTGCCCGACGCCGGGTACCTGTGCCGTCAGGCCCGGCTGCCGGTGCGCTTCGACCTGACCATGGCGGCTGCGGACGCCCACGGCGTCGCGGACTTCCTCGAGTCGGGTCCCGGCGCCGTCCTCAGCGGGCTGGGCCGGCACTGCCTGCCCGCCTCCCGATGGCTGGACGCGCAGGGGGAGGGTGCCGATCAGGTCTCCGGAGCGCTGGAGAGCCTGGGACGCCTCTACCGGGGCGGCGCCGACCCCGACTGGCACGCCGTCGTGCGCGGCGGCGGCCGGATTCCGCTGCCGGGCCATCCGCTCCGGCGGCGCCGGATCGCCGCAGCGCGCCCCGCCTTTCCGGCCCCGGCCCCGGCGCCTGCCCCGGCAACACCCGCCGCCGTGCCGGAGCCGTCCGGCGGCGCGGGCACCGGGCCCGCCGCCGGTACGGAGCCGGTGGCGGGCGACGTGCTGGAGGCCGTACGGGAGTTGGCGGCGGCCAAGCTCGGCGTGGAGTTGTCGGACACCGGGCCCGACCGCTCGTTCTTCGACCTCGGTGCGGACTCCCTCGTCCTGATCGGCCTCGCGACCGACATCGAACGCCGCTTCGGCGTACGGGTCCCGGTGCGGGAGGTGTTCTCCGACGCCGACACCCCGCGCCGGCTCGCCGCCCGGGTCGCGGCGCTGCTGGGCGACGCCGATACCGCGCCACCGGCCGCGCCGGCTGCGGACACACCGCCGTCCGCAGCGCCGGCCACACCACCCGCACCGCCCGCACCGCCCGTACCGGATGCGGCCGACCCGCCCACCGGGCACACCGGGCACACCGGGGCCGACGCCGGGCTCACCGCACTCTTCGACCGTCAACTCCAGCTCGCCGAACGCCTCGTGGACCAGGTCTCCGGCGTCCTCGCGGCCCAGCTCGACGTCCTGGGCCGCCGCGACCGCGCCGACGCACCGCCCGCGCCGGTACCCGCGCCCGCGCCCGCAGAGGCACCCGCACGCCCCGCGGCGAAGGACGCCCTCCCGAAGGCGCCGTGGCCCCCCGGCCCCGCCGGCCGGCCCTCGTCCGCTCCCGCCGTGGCCGAGGAAGCGGGCACGCCCGGCGGGGCCTGCGACGTCAGCCTGTACTTCTTCGGCGACTACCCCGACGACGACGCCCCGGACAAGTACGGACTCCTCCTGTCCGCCGCCGAGTTCGCCGACCGGCACGGCTTCCACGCCCTGTGGTTCCCGGAACGCCACTTCGAGTCCTTCGGCGGGCTGTTCCCCAACCCCTCCGTCCTCGCCGCCGCCCTGGCGGCCCGTACCCGGCGGATCCGGCTGCACGCCGGTTCCGTGGTGCTGCCGCTGCACCACCCCGTACGGGTCGCGGAGGAGTGGTCGGTCGTCGACAACATCTCCGGCGGCCGGGTCGGGCTGTGCTTCGCCAGCGGCTGGCGCGCCACGGACTTCGCCCTCGCCCCGGACAACTACGGCCGGCACCGCGAGCTGATGTACGAGCACCTGGAGACCGTGCGGAGGCTCTGGGCGGGCGACACGCTGACGGTCACCGGCGGGGACGGCCGGGAGGCCGACGTGCGCCTGCATCCGCGGCCCGTCCAGGAACAACCACCCCTCTACGTGGCCGTGGTGGGGAACCCCGACAGCTACCGGCGGGCCGCCGCCGAGGGGCTGGGCGTCGTCACGAACCTGATGACGCAGACGGTCGAGCAACTCGCGGAGAACATCGCGCTGTACCGCCGCACCCGCGCCGAGCACGGCCTGGACCCGGACGCGGGCCGGATCGTGGTCCTCGTGCACACCTACCTCGGCGAGGACGCGGAGACCGCGCGCGCGGAGGCGTACCGGCCGTTCGTCTCCTACCTGCGCTCGTCGCTGTCCCTCTTCGACCAGGTCACCAACAGCCTCGGCGTCGACATCGACCTGGACCGGGCGGACGACGAGGACGTCGAGTTCCTGCTCGGGCGGGCCTACGAGCGCTACTGCGCGTCGCGTGCCCTGATCGGCGACGGGACGACGGCCGAGGAGACCGTGCGGCGGCTGGTGGCCGCGGGCGCGAACGAGATCGCGTGCTTCGTCGACTTCGGCGTCCCGGCCCCGCAGGTGCTGGACGCGCTGCCCGCGCTCGACCGGCTCCGCCGCAGGGTGTCACGGCCCGCCGGGGCGACCGAACCCCCGCCGGAGCGGACACCCGCGCGGAAGCCGGAACGGACGCCGGAACAGGGGCCGACGGCGGCGCACGCGCCGGCCGACGCGACGCGGGAGCCGCTGTCACCGGCGCAGCGGCGGATCTGGTTCCTCGAGCAACTGCATCCGGGCACCAGCATGTACCACGAGCCGAAGGCCGTCCGTTTCGACGGCGCGCTCGACGTTCCCGCACTCCAGTGGGCGCTGCGGCAGTGCGCGGACCGGCATCCCGCGCTGCGCACGGTCTTCGGCAGCACCGACGGCGTCCCGCACCGCCGGACGCTGCCCTCGCTCCCCCTGGACTGCCCGGTGACGGACCGCGCCGGCGCGACGGAGGAGGAGGCCCTGCGCGACGTGCTGGACACCGACGGGCGGCGCGTCTTCGACCTCGCCGAAGGCCCTCTGGTCTCGGCACGGCTGCTGCGCCTGTCGGACGAGCGGCATCTGCTCTTCCTGCTGGCGCACCATCTCGTCTTCGACTCCTCCTCCACCGCGGCCCTGCTGCGGGACGTCGCGGCCTGCTACCGCGCACGGGTGGGCGGGACGCCACCGCCACCGGCGCCCCTTCCCGCCGCACCCCCCGCAGCGCCGGGGCCCGAAGCGTCCGCCGCCGCCCTGGAGTTCTGGCGCACGGCGCTGCGCGACGCCCCGGACTCGACGCTGCCCTCCGACCGGCCCCGCCCGGCGGCCAGGTCGGGTGCGGGAGCGAGCCTCACCCACCACCTGGACGCGGAACTCGTCGGTGGTCTCCAGCGCCTGGCCGCAGGGCACCGGGCGACGCTCTTCATGGCGCTCACCGCGGCCGTCGCCGCCGTCCTCGGCCGTTTCGGCGGACGGGACGACGTCGTCCTGGGCACGGCCGTCGCCTCCCGGCCGCCGGAGGCGGAGGACCAGGTGGGCCTGTTCCTCGACACGGTCGCCCTGCGCGTACGGCTCGACGGCGACCCGGACTTCGCCGGCCTGCTGCACCGCGTGCGGGAGACCAGCACGGCGGCGTACGAGCACCGCGAGGTGCCCTTCGACGAGCTCGTCGCCGCGCTGGCCCCCCGGCGCGACCCGGGCCGCAATCCGCTGTTCCAGGTGCTCGTGGAGTACGAGGAGGAGGGCCGGGTCGCGTTCGACCCGCCGCGGCTGCACAGCACGCTGCTGGACATGCCGAGCGAACGCGCCCCGTTCGACCTCAGCGTCTACCTCACCCGCCACGCGGACGGCCTGCGTGTGATGGTGGAGTACGACACCGACCTGTACGACCGCGGCACCGTGGACCGTTTCGTGGACCACGTGGAGCAGGTGCTGCGCCGCGCGCTCGACGACCCCGCCGCGACCCTGCCGGCGCTCACCGCACCGACCGCCGCCGACCGCGCGCGGCTCGCCGAGCTGGGCGGGCACCACCGGGCCCCCACCCCCGTGGACGCCCCCGGCGGGGACACCCTGCACGGCCTGGTCGAGCAGCGGGTCCGCGCCTGCCCGGACGCCGTCGCCCTCGTCGGCGGCGGGGAGACGCTCTCCTACCGCGAACTCGACGCGCGCGCCGACCGCCTCGCCCGGGACCTGCGGGCGCGGGGAGCCCGCCGCGGCGCACGCGTCGCACTGCTGCTGCCCCGCGGTCCGGAGCTCATCGTGTCGATCCTCGCGGTCCTCAAGAGCGGCGCCGCGTACCTGCCGCTCGAACCGTCCGCGCCCGGCCCGCGACTGGCCCGGCTGTACGAGGACGGCAGCCCGGTGCTGCTGGTCACGACCGGTGAGCTGCACCGGCGGCACCCGTCTCTCGCCACCGGATCCGTCCATCTCGTCGACCGGGCGGACACGGCGGACGAGACCGCGTCCGACGGGGCGGAGGCGTCCGGCGCGGCCGCCGCCGGCGCACCCGCGTCCGAAGCGGCGGGCGGCGACGGTGACGGTGACGCGGCGCCTCCGGCGGTGCGGCCGGAGGATCCGGCCTACCTCCTCCACACCTCGGGCTCGACCGGCCGCCCGAAGGGCGTGGTCGTCCCGCACCGCGGGCCCGCCCACCTCGTCCGCACGCACCTCGCGGCCCATCGACCGCTGCGCACGCTGCAGTGGACCTCGCCGACCTTCGACGTGAGCGTGCAGGAGATCTTCACCACGCTGGCCGCCGGGGCGACTCTCGTCCTGGTCGGCGAGGAGGAGCGCCGCGACCCCGCCGAACTGGCCGCCACCGTGCGCCGCCACGAGGTGCAGCGGCTCTTCATGCCCTACACGCCGCTGAAGTACCTCCTGGACGCGGCACCGGACGTGCCGTCCCTGCGGGAGGTCTTCTCCGCGGGGGAACCGCTCCACCTCGCTCCCGCGTTCCACCGGTTCCTGACCGCCCACCCCGGCTGCACGCTGTACAACCAGTACGGCCCGACGGAGGCCTCCGTCATCGTCACCTCGCAGCGGGTGGACCCCGCGGCGGGCGACCGGCCGCCGATCGGCCGCCCCCTGCCGGGCGCCCGCATCCGGCTGCTGGACCCGGACGGGCGCGAGGTGCCGCCCGGAGCCGTCGGCGAGATCCACATCGGCGGCGTGCCGGTGGCGCACGGCTACCTCGGCCTGCCCGACGAGACCGCCGCCGCCTTCCCGCCCGACGGCTCGGGAGGCACCGCCTACCGGACGGGAGACCTGGCCCGATGGCGCGGTGACGGCACCCTCGAATACCGCGGCCGGGTCGACGAACAGGTCAAGATCCGCGGTCACCGGGTGGAACCCGCCGAGGTGCAGCACGCGCTGAACGCGGCGCCGGGCGTCCTCGACGCGGCCGTAGTGGCCCGCCGCGACGACCGAGGCGAGGCGGAGCTCGTGGCGTACGTCGTCCCGGCGGACGGCGGGCGGGACACGACGGCGCTGCGCACCGCGCTCGCCGCGGAACTGCCGGAGCACCTGCTGCCGGCGCACTGGGTCGCCGTGGAGCGGCTGCCGGTGGCGGCCTCGGGCAAGCTCGACCGGTCCCGGCTCCCCGACCCCGTTCCGGCGCAGCCTGCGGACGACCCCGCCGACCTGCCGGCCACGGACGCGGAGCGGGACCTGCATCGGGTGTGGGCCGAGGTGCTCGGGCGGGAACGGGTGCCGGTGACACGGTCGTTCTTCGAATTGGGCGGTCACTCGCTGAGCGCGATACGCCTGCTGAACCGCATGCGCGAGGAGGCGGGCGTCCAGCTGAGCATGGCGGACTTCTTCCACCGGCCGACCCTGCGCGGCGTCGCGGCCGGGGCGCGGGAGGCGGCGGGCCCGGCCGGGGCGGGCGAGGCGCATGACCCCGGACACTCCTCCGAGCCGGACGCCACGGGCGTGACGGCGAGCGTGCCCCTGACGTCCACGCTCCGGCGGCTGTGGCGGCGGCACCACGACCGCGCCGACGGCTCCGTCTACCACGTCGCGCACCGCATCGACCTCCGCGGCGACGTGGACGTGCCGAGCCTGCGCGACGCGCTGCGGGCCCTCGTCCGGCGGCACGACGCGCTGCGCAGCCGGCTCGCGGTACGGGACGGGGAGCACGTGGTCGAGGTGCTGGCCGACGTCCCGGTGGAGGTGCCGGTGGACGAACCGCCCCTGGCCGCCGACGACGAGGACGCCTGGACGGACTGGTGCCTGGACCACGCCTCCCGGCCGTTCGCGCTGGACCGGGCCCCGCTGTTCCGCTTCCGGCTCGGGCGCGTCGGGCCGCAGCGGTGGGTGCTGCTGACCGTGCTGCACCACGCGGTCTGCGACGGCTGGTCCCTGGGCGTCCTCTGGCGGGAGCTGGAGTGCCTGTACGACGCCTCACGTTCCGGATCGGGGCAGCAACTCAAGGTGCCGGGACTGCAGTTCACCGACGTGGCCCGCGCGGAGCAGCGGCTGCCCGAGGAACGCAGGCGCGCGCTGGAGAAGTTCTGGCGCTCCGAACTCGACGGCGTCGCCGCGCTGGTGCCGCGACTGCCCTGCGACGGGGTGCGTCCCGCCCTGCTGTCCGGGCGTGGTGCGCTGCACCGGTTCGTGATCGACGGCGAACTGCCGGGTCTGGTGGAGAAGTGCGCGGCGGGCGCGGGTTCCACTCCGTACGCGGTGCTCGCCGCGGCCTTCGCGCTCTGGCTGGGCGAGGTCTGCGACCACCGGGGCGACGTGGTGCTCGCCGCGTCGAGCGCGAACCGGACCCGGGGGGCGTACGACGAGGTCGTCGGGCTGCTGGGGGACGCGGTGCTGCTGCGCGCCCGGGTGGCGGAAGCGGCCACGTTCGCGGACCTCGCGGCGCAGGTCGGCGCGACCCTCTTCAGCGTGCTCGACAAGCAGGAGCTGCCGCTGACCGAGGTGGTGCGGCTGGTGGAGCCCGAGACCGCGGAGCGCCCTTTCCCCACCGTGCTGTTCACGGTGGTCACCACACCGCCGCCCCGGCTGCACCTGCCGGGCGCGTCGGCGACGGTCCGCAGCCTGCCCACGTGCGGCGTGGCCCGCAACGAGCTGTACGTGGTGCTGGTTCCGGGAGAGGGGAGGATCGAGGTGGTCCTGGAGTACTCGACCGACCTCTTCCACGCTTCGACCGTCGCCGCGTGGGGCGAACGGTTCACCGCGCTGCTGGCGGCCGCCGTCCGTGCACCGCACACGGCTCCGGACGCGCTCGGGACCTGACCGGGTGCGGCGGCCGGACCGGCGTGGGCCCTCCCAGCCGGTCCGGCCGCCGGCGAGCCCGTGCCCGGCGTGGAGGGCCCACGCCGGGCGCGGGTCGTCAGCGCAGGGCGCGGTCCGGGTCTCCGGTGGCGGAGGCCCGGCCGCCGGAGGCGTCGGTCCCCCGCGGTGCGGACCCCTCGCCGGCCGGGTCGTCCGCCGGGTCGTCCGCGGGATCGTCCGCCGGGTCGTCGGAGGCGCCGTCCGGCCGTGCCGTCCCGGCACGGCGGCGTCCGAGGCGCGCGCGGACGGCGGCGCCGCGGGCGCCGCACCAGACCAGCAGCGCGGTGGGCAGGAAGACCATGTCCGCCGCGATCATCGCCATGGAGAAGAACGGCAGCCCCAGCAGCACGGCGATGCTCAGGTGTTCCCCGATCATGACCGCGAGCAGCACGTTCTTGACCTTGCGGTGGAAGAGCGTGAAGGGGAAGGCGACCTGCACCAGCACCGTGATGTACGTCATGGCCATGATGCCGAGACCGGAGGCGGCGAACACGTCGTTCAGCGCGGGCCAGGGCGCGAAGTAGTCGAGCTGCAGCGGGTAGTAGACGGCGGTGCCGTCCTGCCAGCGGGAGCCCTGGATCTTGTACCAGCCCGCCGTGGCGTACACCAGGCACACCTCGGCCATGATGACGAACAGGGCGCCGTTGTGGACGAGGTTGGCGACGACGTCCAAGACCGTGCGCGGTTCGCCGGGCGCGAAGCGGCACACGGCCCACCAGGCGCCGTACACCGTCCACAGGCCGCCGAGGACCATCGCCCAGCCGGTGGTGAGGCCCGGGCCGAGGGCCACGGCGAAGAGGGCGAGGCCGGAGAGCACCCAGAGCACGACGCCGCCGGTGTCGCCCGGCTCGTCCCGCTCCCGCTCCCGTGCCCGGGCCCGGGCGGTGCGGCGGGCGTCCAGCGACCAGACCTGCCCGCACCGGGTCAGCACCAGGTAGATCGCCATCAGGTGGATGATGTTGTCGCCGCCGTCGCCCATGAAGACGCTGCGGTTCTGCAGCGACAGCACGCCGATCATGAAGAGGACGGACGAGGCGCGGGTGTGCCAGCCGAGGGCGAGGGCCGCGCTCGCCAGGACGGCGAGCGCGTAGACGCTCTCGAACCAGAGGGTGCTGTCCGTCCACAGCAGGACGGTGAAGGCGTCGTTGGAGGCGACCAGGCGCTCCGCCAGGTCGAACCCCCACGGGCTGCCCGGGCCGTACAGCTCGTGGCGGTGCGGGTACTCGCGCAGCAGGAAGAAGAGCCAGGTGACGGCGAAGCCGATGCGCACCACGGCGCTCTGGTACGGGCCGAGGGCGCTGCCGGTGATCTTCGCCAGGCCGCGCTCGACGGCGAGTTCGCCGCGGGTCTTCCACGGGTGCGGTCCGTCTGCGGGTGCGCCGGGGGTGACAGGAGCCGGAGCGGGACCGGCGTGCCGGGGTGCGGGGACGCCGGGGTTCCGTGCGGCGTTACCGGGGGTGCCGGGGGCGGGCCGGTGGTCGGTCACGAGGCGGCCTTCCGCTCGGCGTGGGCTGCTTCGCTGACGTCCCACCAGGGCAGGACGCGGTACTCGGTGTCGGTGTCGAACCGCTCGTCGCTCCAGGCGGGGGCGGGCACCCGGGTGGTGGCGGAGCGGAGCTGGATGCTGTCGACGGTGCCGTCGAAGCGCGCGGTGAACCGGTCCATCACGATCCGCTCGACGTAGGTCTGGGAGAGTTCGCCGCGCATGCCGTCGGGGCGGTTCTCGGCGTCGTGCGAGCCGGTGTAGAAGTCCCAGGCGCGGCGCAGCTCGTTCTGCGCGGTGTGGCTGGGGAAGAGGTTGCCGCGTATGTGGGCGCCGTCCTCCGCGGAGAGGTCGATCCACCCGGTGGTCCGGGTGCCGTCCCGCTCGTCGACGACCCGGGCGCGCGCCTGCACGGCGATGTTCTGCTGGAGCGGGTTCGGGGCGAACAGCTTCCAGTTCTGCTCGAACTCCGGATAGATGTACGCGTCGATGGTCGCGTCCTGCTGCTTGCTGAGCGTGTTGGCCGGCGCGACGTGCAGAAACACCAGCGCCAGGTGAACGGTGACGGCGACCGCGACGACGGCCACGGCCGTGGCCACCACCACCCGTCCTGGCCATGACAGCGCGGCGAGACCGCCGCGCTGCTCCTCCTCAGGCTCCATGTCCGGCCGTTCCCCTCTTCCCCGTCCGTGTTCCCCCGCGTGTGGTCCGCCCAAGAGGTTAGAGGGTGCGGAGGCGCTCTTGACAGCGTGTGGCGCCCCGGCTCACCATTGAACCGAACGATCGGTCGGTCGGCTGCGGGGCCGGCCGGTCCGCCGGGACAGCGCAGAGCAGGGAGGGCAGGCATGACGACGGTGCTGCCGGAGACGGCCCCAGGGCCGGAGGCGTACGAAGCCGCCTTCGACGCCGCTGTGGCCGCGGACGAGCGGATCGAGCCGCGCGACTGGATGCCGGACGCGTACCGCGCGACGCTGGTGCGCCAGATCGCCCAGCACGCGCACTCCGAGATCATCGGCATGCAGCCCGAGGCGAACTGGATCACCCGCGCCCCCTCGCTGCGCCGCAAGGCCATCCTCATGGCCAAGGTGCAGGACGAGGCCGGACACGGCCTGTACCTGTACAGCGCCGCCGAGACGCTCGGCGTCGGCCGCGACGAACTGCTCGACAAGCTGCACAACGGCCGCCAGAAGTATTCGTCGATCTTCAACTACCCCACCCTGACCTGGGCCGACGTCGGCGCCATCGGCTGGCTGGTGGACGGCGCCGCGATCACCAACCAGGTGCCGCTCTGCCGCTGCTCCTACGGCCCCTACGCCCGGGCGATGGTGCGCGTGTGCAAGGAGGAGTCGTTCCACCAGCGCCAGGGGTACGAGCTGCTGCTGGAGCTCAGCCGCGGCACCGAGGAGCAGCACGCCATGGCGCAGGACGCCGTGGACCGCTGGTGGTGGCCGTCGCTGATGATGTTCGGCCCGCCGGACGACGAGTCCGCGCACAGCGCGCAGTCCATGGCGTGGAAGATCAAGCGGCACTCGAACGACGAGCTGCGGCAGCGCTTCGTCGACATCTGCGTCCCGCAGGCCGAGGCGCTGGGCCTGACCCTGCCCGACCCGGACCTGACGTGGAACGAGGAGACCGGCCGGCACGACTTCGGCGCCATCGACTGGTCCGAGTTCAAGGCCGTCCTCAAGGGCAACGGCCCCTGCAACGAAGCGCGCATCACCCAGCGGCGCCGCGCCCACGAGGAGGGCGCCTGGGTGCGGGACGCCGCCGCGGCCTACGCCGCCAAGCACGCGCCCGGCGACGACCGTACGAACCGCAAGGAGGCGGCCTCCCGATGACCAGCGACTGGCCTCTGTGGGAGGTGTTCGTGCGCAGTCGGCGCGGCCTGTCCCACACGCACGCCGGCAGCCTGCACGCGCCCGACGCCGAGATGGCGCTGCGCAACGCCCGCGACCTCTACACCCGGCGCAACGAGGGCGTCTCCCTGTGGGTCGTGCCCTCCGCCGCGATCACCGCCTCCTCCCCGGACGAGAAGGACCCGTTCTTCGAGCCCGCCGCCGACAAGCCGTACCGGCACCCGACGTTCTACGAGGTCCCGGAAGGGGTGAAGAACCTGTGAGCCAGGCAGTTCCCGAGACCTCCGCCGCAGGCTCCCCGGCCCCCGCCGCCGGCACCCTCGCACTCGCCGACGACGCCCTGGTCCTCTCCCACCGCCTCGGCGAATGGGCCGGCCACGCACCCGTGCTGGAGGAGGAGGTCGCGCTCGCCAACATCGCGCTCGACCTGCTCGGCCAGGCCCGCGCCCTCTACGCCGACCTCGGCGACGAGGACGAGCTCGCGTTCCTCCGCGAGGAGCGCGCCTTCCGTAACTGCCAGCTCGTCGAGCAGCCCAACGGCGACTTCGCCGTCACCCTCGCCCGCCAGCTGTTCTTCTCCACCTGGCAGGAGCTGCTGTACGCGCAGCTCCTCGAGTCGGTCCCGCTCGCAGGCAAGGCGGTCAAGGAGATCGCCTACCACCGCGACCACGCGGAGCACTGGACGCTGCGCCTCGGTGACGGCACCGAGGACAGCCACGCCCGCATGCAGGCCGCCGTGGACGGGCTGTGGCGCTTCACCGGCGAGCTGTTCCAGCCGCTGGAGGGCTTCGACCTGGACCTGGACGCCCTGCGCGCCACCTGGACGGAACGCGTCACCGGCGTGCTCGCCCGCGCCACGCTCACCGTCCCCGAGACCCCGCAGAGCGGCGGCTGGACCGCCGGCGCAGGACGCCAGGGCCTGCACACCGAGTCGTTCGGGCGGATGCTCGCCGAGATGCAGCACCTGCACCGCAGCCACCCGGGGGCGACATGGTGAGCGTCGCCGAGGACCGGCTGAGCAGCCTGTTCGACCGCGCCGGGGCGGTGCCGGACCCGGAGCTGCCCGTCCTCAGCCTCGCGGAACTCGGCGTGGTGCGCGGGGTGGAGGAGACCGCCCCCGGCCGCGTCGAGGTCCGGCTCACCCCCACCTACACCGGCTGCCCGGCCCTCGAGGCCATGGCCGCCGACATCGAGCAGGCCCTGCGCGAGGAGGAGGGCGTCACCGACGTCACCGTCCGCACCGTGCTCTCCCCCGCCTGGTCGACCGACGACATCACCCCCGAGGGCCGCCGCAAGCTGGCGGAGTTCGGCATCGCCCCGCCGCGCTCCACCCGGGAGCGGGCCGCCGGGCCCGTCGCCCTCGACCTGGGCCCCACCCGGCTCGGCTCGGGCACACCGGGCGCCGCCGGTACCGCCGCGCCGTACGCGGAGACGACGGACGAACCGGTGCACTGCCCGCACTGCGGGTCGACCGCGACCTCCCTGCTCAGCCGCTTCTCCTCCACCGCCTGCAAGGCCCTGCGCCGCTGCGACACCTGCAGCGAGCCGTTCGACCACTTCAAGGAGCTGTGACCGGATGTTCCACCCGCTGCAGGTCACAGCCGTGGAGCAGCTCACCGACGACGCCGTCGCGGTGACCCTCGCCGTGCCGGCCGAGCTCCGCACCGCCTACCGCTACGACCCCGGGCAGCACATCGCGCTGCGTCGCACCGACGTCGGCGGCGAGGAGATCCGCCGCACCTACTCGCTGTGCGCCCCCGCCTCGGAGGCACCGGAGACCCTGCGCATCGGCGTGCGCGGGGTGGAGGGCGGCGCGTTCTCCACCTACGCGCTCAAGGAGCTGGCCGTGGGGGACAGCGTCGAGGTGCTGCCGCCCACCGGGCGCTTCACTCTCCCTCCGCGCACCGGCTACTTCGCCGCGATCGTCGGCGGCAGCGGCATCACACCGGTGCTGTCGATCGTCTCCAGCCTGCTGGAGCGCGAGCCCGGCGCCCGCTTCTGCCTGATGCGCAGCGACCGCACGGCCGCCTCCACGATGTTCCTGGAGGAGCTGGCCGACCTGAAGGACCGCTACCCCGAGCGCCTGCAGCTCGTGCACGCCTTCTCCCGCGAGGAGCAGGCCTCCGGCCTGCCCTCCGGTCGGCTGGACGAGGAGCGGCTGAACACCCTGCTGCCCGCCCTGGTGTCCGTGGACGAGGTCGACGGCTGGTACCTGTGCGGCCCGCTCGGTCTGGTCGAGGGCGCGACGAAGGCCCTGCGCGGCCTGGGCGTCCCCCGGGCGAAGGTGCACCAGGAGATCTTCCACGCCGACGAGGCCGCCGGACCGCCCGCACCCGCCGCTCCCGCCCTGGCCTCGGCGACAGTCACCGCCACACTCGACGGCCGCTCCGGGAGCTGGCCGGTCGAGGGCGGCGAGAGCGTGCTGGAGACCGTCCTGCGGAACCGCGCCGACGCGCCCTACGCCTGCAAGGGCGGGGTCTGCGGCACCTGCCGCGTGAAGCTGCTCACGGGCGACGTGCGCATGGACCGCAACTACGCGCTGGAGCCGGAGGAGGTCGACGCGGGGTACGTGCTGGCCTGCCAGTCGCACCCGACGACGGAGAAGGTCGAGGTCGACTTCGACGCGTAACGCGGCCGAACAGACCGAACGGACCGAACGGCCCGGTAGGGGCTACCGGGCCCAAGGCTCGACCGGCTGCGGTCGGCCGTGCCCCGCGTGCGTGTGTCACGACGGGTGCCGGGCGAAACCGCTGCGTAGTCTCGTCGCCGTGCCGACCTTCTTCACCCTCGTCTGGGGGCGCCTGCGCGGCAGCAGCTGGTGGCGGCGCGTACACCTGCGCGCCGCCGTCGCCGGCGTCGCCGTCTCCACCGTCGTCCTGCTGGCGGGCTCCGCGGTGATCCTCCCGCTCGAGGAGAACGCGCCGGGCGCCACGATCACCAGCTACCCGCTCGCGCTGTGGTGGTCGATCGAGACGGCGACCACCGTCGGCTACGGCGACCTGTACCCGGTCACCGCGGGCGGCCGGGTGGTCGCCGCCGTGGTGATGGTCGTCGGCATCACCACCTTCAGCGTGGTGACCGCCGCCCTCGCCACCGGCTTCGTCAGCCGGGCCACCCGCGACCTGCACCGGCTCGGCGCCGACGTGCGCCGCTTCGAGCAGAACCACGCCGACGGGCTGGCCGAACAGCTCCGGGCGATGCACGAGCGGTTCGACCGGCTCGAGAACCGACTCGACCAACGCGGCTGACCGGGCGGCCGGTCGCCGCCGACCCGTGCCTGACCGACCGCCGCCGGACCGGGCGGCGCGTCGTGCGGGCGCAGCGCCCAGCCGGCCCGGCTCCCGGTACGCCTCGTCCTACTTCACGTACGCCTCGGCGCCCTCGCCGACGAGCGGCCGCCCCGACGCCTCCCAGGCCAGCATGCCGCCGTCCACGTTCACCGCCGTGACCCCCTGCTGCCGGAGGTACTGCGTGACCTGCGCCGACCGCCCGCCGACCCGGCACACCACGAACACCGGCGCGTCCCCCTCGACCCGCTCGGTCAGCTCACCGAACCTGCCGACGAAGTCGCTCATCGGAATGTGCAGCGCACCTTCCGCGTGCCCGGCCACCCACTCGTCGTCCTCCCGGACGTCGAGCAGCAGCCCGTCCGACGGCACCTGCGCGACCTCCACCTGCAGCACCTGACCGAAGTCCATCTCTCGCCTCTCACTCTCCACGTTCCCCAGCGGCCCACCCGGGCCGGTGGTCAGCCGGCGGTCGCCAGCTCCGCCAGTCGGCTCTCCCGCTCGGCGACGTCCGCGAGCAGCTTCTCGGCGATCTCCTCGAGCAGCCGGTCCGGGTCGTCGGGGGCCATGCGCAGCATCGCACCGATCGCGGAATCCTCCAGCTCCCGGGCCGCCGCGACGAGCTGCTCCTTGCGTGCGGCCAGCCACTCCAGGCGGGCGTACAGCACCTCGCTGCGGCTGAGTTCCGGCTCGGGGCCGCGGGCGGCCGGGCCGGTGCGCCATTCCTCGGCGAGTCCCCGCAGCGCCTCCGCGTCGCCGCGGGCGTACGCCTGGTTGACGCGGACCATGAACTCCTCGCGCCGCCTGCGCTCGGCGTCGTCGGCGGCGAGGTCGGGATGTGCCTCACGGACCAGCTCCCGGTAGGCCCGGCGGGTCTCGTCGTCGGGCCGTACCCGGCTCGGAGGCTGCACCTGCTGCTCGTTGAGCATCGCGGCGGCCTCGGGGGAGAGGCCGTCGGAGTCGATCCAGCCGTGGAACAGCTCCTCGACTCCGGGCATCGGCATCACGATCGCCCGGGCCTCCTCGGCGCGGCGCCGGTCCTCCGGATCCCCGCTGCGGGCGGCGACGGCCTCGGCGATCTGCGCGTCCAGCTCGTCGAGGCGGGCGTACATGGGCCCGAGCCGCTGGTGGTGCAGCCGCGAGAAGTTCTCCACCTCGACGCGGAAGGTCTCCACCGCGATCTCGAACTCGATCAGCGCGTCCTCGGCGACCCGTACGGCCCGCTCCAGCCGCTCGGTGCCGGGTTCCGGGCCCGGGTCCGCTCCGGAACCGTCCGGGCCCGCACCGGCCGCCTCGCCCGGTGCCGGGTCGGCTGCCGCGTCCGCGGCCGGTCCGGCTGCTGCGTCCGGTGACGGGTCCGCTCCCACGTGCTGGTCAGCGGGCTGCCCGGCTTCCTGCTCGGCTTCCTGGCGCACTCGATACTTCCTCGCGATGGTGTCCGGGCCGGGGCCCGGCGGTCCCGCCGACCGGGCCGGCCGGGGGCCGTCGGACGGCGGCGTCACCCGGCCAGCGTAGTGAAGGCGGCGGTCACCCTCCCAGTTCCGCGGCGAGTCGCCCGGACCGCACCGCCGTGACCAGTGCGGCGTGGTCGGCCTCCGTGCGGTCCGCGTAGGCGGCGGCGAACGCACCGACCGCCTCGTCCAGCTCCTCGTTCTTGCCGCAGTAGCCCGTGACGGCACGCGGGTCGGCGCTGTGCGCGTGTGCACGGGCGAGCAGCGCGCCGGTCATCCGGCCGTAGTCGTCGAGCTGGTCGGCGGCCAGCTCCGCCGGGTCGACGCTGCCCTTGCGGTTCCGGAACTGCCGGACCTGGAAGTGCCGGCCCTCGACGCTGGTCCAGCCGAGCAGGATGTCGCTGACCACCTGCATGCGCTTCTGTCCCCGCACCACCCGCCGCCCTTCGTGTCCGGAGTCCCCGGGCTCCGGGAAGCCGGCGGCGGGCAGGTGCGGGCCGAGCACCGAGGGCCGTGCCTCCTTCACCTGGAGCACCAGCGGCTCGTTCCGGTGGTCCAGGAGCAGCACCACGTAGCTGCGGGTGCCGACGCTTCCCGTGCCGACCACGCGGAAGGCGACGTCGTGGACGGCGTACCGGGCGAGCAGCGGATGCCGGTCCTCGGGCAGCGTCTGCAGGTACGGTCCGAGCGAGGCGGCGACCCGGGCCGCCTCGGTGTCCCCGACGCGGCGCAGCACCGGCGGCGCGTCGACGAAGCGGCGTCCGCCGTCGTCGTCCGGCTCGGTGGACTTGGCGGCGAAGCGGGCGCTGGTGTTGCGCCGGGCCTTTTCGGACACCGTACGCAGCGTGCCGACGAGGTCCTTGGCTCCGGCGTGGGAGACGAGCTCCTCGTCGGCGATCGCGTTCCACGCGTCGGCGGCGGGCATCCGGGCCAGCAGCCGCATGGTGCGCCGGTAGGCTCCCGCGGCGTCGCGGGCGGCCTCCCGGCAGTCGTCCTCGCTCGCGCCGGCCTCCCGCCCGGCCAGCACCAGCGACGCGGCGAGCCGCTTGAGGTCCCACTCCCAGGGGCCGAGGGCGGTCTCGTCGAAGTCGTTGAGGTCCATGACAAGGCCGCCGCGCGCGTCGCCGTACAGGCCGAAGTTGGCCGCGTGCGCGTCGCCGCACAGCTGGGCGCCGATGCCGGTGGCCGGCGTGCCGTGCGCGAGGTCGTAGGCCATCAGGCCCGCCGAGCCGCGCAGGAAGGCGAACGGCGAGGCCGCCATCCTCCCGACACGAAGGGGCACCAGGCCGGGCAGCCGCCCACGGCCGGACTCCTCGACGGCGGTCACGGCGTCCGGGCGGCCCGGCGGGGTGTCGAGAACGGCGTGCGCGCCGCGCGGCACCTGCTCGCGGAGCGCCTTCCCGTCCTGCTTGGGCGACCCCGCCCTCGGCCGCCGCGCGAAGCCCTCGACCTGCGGTATCCGTGCCATGTCCCGTTCCCCCGTACGTGCCGCCCGGTTCCGTTCCACCCGCCGCCGTCCAAGCGGTGACCCGACCGTACCCGCGCCCGGCCGCCGCGCACGAGGGCTGTGGATGAGCGCGGTGGACGAGCGGTGTGGATGAGCGCTGGACGAGGACCGCGGACGGGCGGCGGGAGACGTCGGCTGCCGACTTCCGGCGGTCGCCGGAAGCGTCAGGGGCGGAACTCGCGCGGGCAGCTCGCCGCCGATTCCGGCAGGTGCACGTCGGCCCAGCGCGTGAGTTCGACCATGGCCGGACGCAGTGCCAGGCCGGCCTCGGTGAGCCGGTAGCCGACGCGCAGCGGTGGGCCGGCGTCCACCTCGCGGACGACCAGGTCGAGGCCGGCGAGTTCGCTGAGCCGGTCGGAGAGCATGCGCTCGCTGATGCCGGGCACCGCCCGGCGGAGTTCGGCGAAGTGGCCGGGGCCGTTCATCAAGGCGGCGAGGATCAGCCCGGTCCAGCGCTTGCCCAGCATGGCGAAGACCCGGGTGATGCCCGCCTCGGGCGCGGTGCAGATGTCGCCCTGGCCGGCGGCCGGCCCCTCGGGCCGCCCCCCGCGTCCGGTCGTCTCGTCCCGCAGCTCCGTCATGGCCCCCAGAGTACTGCGCCCACGCAAGGAGGTGCAAAAAAGTAAGTACCTGTGTTATCAATAGCTACGCACGGAAGAGAACCTACTGACGAGAGTGAACGGAGCCACACCGATGGCCACCCTGCTGCACATCGACTCCTCCCTCAACGGCGACCGCTCGCACTCCCGCGCCGTCACGGCGGCCTTCACCGCCGCGTGGCGCGAGGAGCACCCGGACGGCACGGTGATCCACCGCGACCTCGCGGCCGACCCCGTCCCGCACATCGACGCCACCGCCTACTACGCCGGCTACGTCGCCCCCGGCGACCGCAGCCCGGAGCAGCAGGAGGCGTCGGTTCTGCGCGAGCAGCTGATCGAGGAGGCCGAGTCCGCCGACGTGATCGTGCTCGGTGCCCCGCTGTACAACTGGTCGATCGCCTCCGGCCTGAAGGCGTGGCTGGACCACGTCATCGCCGTCGGCCGCACCACCATGACCGAGAGCCCCACGCTGGCCGGCAAGCACGTGATCGTCGTCACCTCCCGCGGCGGCTCCTACCGTCCCGGCACCCCCGAGGAGGGCAACGACCACCTCGAGCCGTACCTCCAGATGGTGCTCGCGGAGAAGCTGGGGATGAAGCCAGAGTTCATCCTGCCCGAGCTCACCCTGGCGCCGGTCACCCCGGCGATGGCCTCGCTGGTTCCGCAGTTCGAGGAGTCCCGGGAGGACGCCCTCGCCGCCGCCCGCACCCAGGGCCGCGAACTCGCCGCCCGCCTCGGCGACTGACCGCCCGGCGCACACAGAAGAACCCCGCAGGTCCACGACCTGCGGGGTTCTGATTCTGGTGCGCGAGGGGGGAGTTGAACCCCCACGTCCTTTCGGACACTGGAACCTGAATCCAGCGCGTCTGCCTATTCCGCCACCCGCGCCCGGGTGCTTCCCCACACCTTCGGGGAAGTCCGCCGGCCGACCCCTCGCGGCGCCTTCCGACGTCGCACACGTTAGCACGCATGACGGGGTGGATTCACATCCGTTCCGCGCACCCCGCACGGCCCCGCTGAGGGACACTGTCCACCGGCGCCGCCCGCCCGCCCCCTACCCTCGTGCGAGGGTGTGGGGGGTGTGAGCGGCGACACCCGGCCACGGGGGAACGTCGGGGAACCAGCCGGTATCCCCGCGCGTGGATACGATCAGTAAGCAGTACCGGGGCGCGGTGTGCCCGCGTTCGGTCACACTGGAGCCCGTCACACTGGGAGCGCAGGCGCCGTACTAGAGCGGCGGCCATCTGGGAAGGAGGTGCACCGTGGGAGTTCTGAAGCGGTTCGAGCAGCGACTCGAGGGTCTCGTCAACGGCACCTTCGCCAAGGTGTTCAAGTCGGAAGTGCAGCCGGTCGAGATCGCCGGCGCCCTCCAGCGCGAGTGCGACAACAACGCGACGATCTGGAACCGCGAGCGGACCGTCGTCCCCAACGACTTCATCGTCGAACTCAGCGCACCCGACCACGACCGCCTCAGCCCGTACGCCGGCCAGCTCGGCGACGAGCTCGCCGGCATGGTCCGCGACTACGCCAAGCAGCAGCGCTACACCTTCATGGGCAGCATCAAGGTGCACCTGGAGAAGGCCGAGGACCTCGACACCGGCCTGTACCGGGTCCGCAGCCGCACGCTGGCCTCCAGCACCTCCCAGCCGCGCGGCGGCAGCTCCGACCGCGGCTCCGGCCCCGCCGGAGCGGGCGGTCAGATGGGCGCACCCCCCACCGGGCCGGGCGGCGGCGGAGGCTATCCCCCGCGTCCGACGGGGGCGCCCCCGATGCCCTCGCACGCCCCCGGCGGCGGCCCCGGCGGGCCGCTGCCGCGCGCCGAGACCCGCCGCTGGGTCGAGATCAACGGCACCCGCCACCAGATCTCCGGCGGCAGCATGGTCCTGGGACGCAGCACCGAGGCCGACGTCCGCGTCGACGACCCCGGGGTCTCCCGCCGGCACTGCGAGATCCGCGTCCAGGGCGGCGGCGGAGCGGCGAACGTGCAGGATCTGGGTTCCACCAACGGCATCGTGGTGGACGGACAGCACACCTCACGCGCTACGCTCCGCGACGGCTCACGGATCGTCGTGGGCAGCACCACGATCATTTACCGGCAAGCCGAAGGGTGAAGCGGGGGCAATGTCAGAGCTGACCCTGACGGTCATGCGGTTGGGATTTCTCGCCGTGCTGTGGCTGTTCGTCATCGTGGCCGTGCAGGTCATCCGCAGTGACCTGTTCGGCACCCGGGTGACCCAGCGCGGCGCACGGCGCCCCGACGCACGTCCGCAGCAGCGCCAGGCGCCACAGCAGCGGCCGCAGCAGTCGGGCAGGAACCGCGGACGCTCCGGCCGCGGCTCCCCCACCAAGCTGGTCGTCTCCGAAGGGTCGCTGACCGGCACGACGGTCGCGCTCCAGGGCCAGACGATCACCCTCGGCCGCGCGCACGACTCCACGATCGTGCTGGACGACGACTACGCCTCGAGCCGCCATGCCAGGATCTTCCCCGACCGCGACGGGCAGTGGATCGTGGAGGACCTCGGGTCCACCAACGGCACCTACCTGGACCGGTCCCGACTCACCACACCGACGCCGATTCCGCCCGGAGCGCCGATCCGTATCGGCAAGACGGTCATCGAGCTGCGGAAGTAGACAGGCCGAAGACATGACGACCGGAGGGTGGGCACCGTGCGGATGTACCCGGAGCCGACGGGCGAGGTGCGCATGAGTCTGTCACTGCGCTTCGCCGCCGGATCGCACGACGGCATGATCCGCGAGCACAACGAGGACTCCGGCTACGCCGGGCCCCGGCTGCTCGCCGTCGCCGACGGAATGGGCGGCCAGGCCGCCGGCGAGGTCGCCAGCTCCGAGGTGATCTCCACCATCGTGCAGCTGGACGAGGACGTCCCCGGCTCCGACCTGCTCACCGAGCTGGGCAACGCGGTGCGCCGCGCCAACGACCAGCTCCGGGTGATGGTCGAGGAGGACCCGCAGCTCGAAGGCATGGGCACCACGCTCACCGCCCTGCTGTGGACGGGCCGCCGCCTCGGCCTGGTGCACGTCGGCGACTCGCGCGCCTACCTGCTGCGCGACGGCCGCCTCACCCAGATCACCGCCGACCACACCTGGGTGCAGAAGCTCGTCGACGAGGGACGCATCACCGAGGAGGAGGCCACCACGCACCCGCAGCGTTCGCTGCTGATGCGCGCCCTCGGCAGCGGCGACCACGTCGAACCCGACCTGTCCATCCGCGAGGTGCGGGCCGGCGACCGCTACCTGGTCTGCTCCGACGGCCTGTCCGGCGTCGTGTCCCACCAGACCATGGAGGACACCCTCGCCGGCTACCACGGCCCGCAGGAGACCGTGCAGGAGCTGATCCAGCTCGCGCTGCGCGGCGGCGGCCCCGACAACATCACCTGCATCGTCGCCGACGTCCTCGACGTGGACGCCGACGACGGCACCGCCACCCAGCTCAACGACACCCCGGTCATCGTCGGCGCCGTCGCCGAGAACCAGACCCAGCTGCGCGGCGACGCCCACACGCCCGCCGCCCGCGCCGCCGAACTCGGCCGCGGCGGCACCGGCCCCGCCGTGCCGCCGCAGCAGCACCCGGGACAGCACGGCACCCCGCAGGACGGCGGCTTCGGCCCGCCCGGCAGCGGCCACGGCCCCGGCACACCGCCCGCCACCGGATCGTTCGGCAGCTTCACCGAGGACGACTTCGTCAAACCGCGCTCCCGGGGGCGCTGGATCAAGCGCTCGCTGATCATCGCCCTCGTCCTCGCCGTCCTCGGCGGCGGCGTGTACGCGGGCTGGTCCTGGACGCAGAAGCAGTACTACGTCGGCTCCAACGGCGACCACGTCGCCGTCTACCAGGGCATCAGCCAGGAGCTGGCCGGCGTCAGCCTCAGCAGCGTGCACGAGGACCACCCCGACGTCCCGCTGGAGTACCTGACGACCTTCCAGCGGCAGCGCATCGAGGAGTCCATCACCGCCGACGACCTCGCCCAGGCCGAGGAGAAGGTCGGCGAACTCCGCGCCCAGACCGAGGCCTGCCGTCTCGCCGAGGAGCAGCAGAAGGCCCGCGAGGAGCAGGAGAAGGAGCAGCGCCAGCGCCAGAACGACCGCAACGACGGCCAGGGCAGCGGCCAGAGCGGCGGCGACCGGGCCGGCAGCCCCTCCGACAGCCAGAGTTCCCCCTCGCCTTCACCCGGCCCCAGCATGTCGGAGAAGCAGCGTGAACTCGCCAAGCAGTGCACCACGCCGTAGGGGACCGGACAGCGTATGAGCAGCAACCTCAACATCAACACCGGCAGCAATACGACGGTCTCCTCCGGCGGCCTCCCCAGCCGGCGCAACACCGAGCTGGCCATGCTCGTCTTCGCGGTGCTGATCCCGATCTTCGCCTACGCCAACGTGGGCCTCGCCCTCGACGGCGAACTCCCCGCCGGCATGCTCGGCTACGGCCTCGGCCTCGGTGCCCTCGCCGCCTGCGGCCACCTGGTCGTCCGCAAGTGGGCGCCGTACGCCGACCCGCTGATGCTGCCCATCGCGATGCTGCTCAACGGCCTCGGGCTGGTCCTCATCTACCGCCTCGACCAGGTCGCGTACCTGCAGCCGCCGGACGCCGCACCCGGCCAGCTGCTGTGGTCCGCGATCGGCATCGGCCTCTTCGTGGCCGTGCTGATCTTCCTCAAGGACCACCGCGTCCTGCAGCGCTACACCTACATCTCCATGGTCGTCGCGCTGGTGCTGCTGGCCCTGCCGATGTTCTTCCCCGCACGGTACGGCGCGCGCATCTGGATCACCATTCCCGGCGTCGGCTCGCTCCAGCCCGGCGAGTTCGCCAAGATCATCATCGCGGTGTTCTTCGCCGGCTACCTCATGGTCAAGCGCGACGCCCTCGCCCTGGCCAGCCGCCGCTTCATGGGTCTCTACCTGCCCCGCGGCCGCGACCTGGGCCCCATCGTCACCATCTGGGTCCTCAGCCTGCTGATCCTGGTCTTCGAGACCGACCTCGGCACCTCGCTGCTCTTCTTCGGCATGTTCGTGATCATGCTGTATGTCGCAACCGAGCGCACCAGCTGGATCGTCTTCGGCATGCTGCTCTCCGCAGGTGGCGCCGTATTCGTCGCTTCGTTCAACAGCCACGTCGGCAAGCGCGTCAGCCTCTGGCTCGACCCGCTCAACGCGGACGACGGCGTCACGGAGATCGCGCAGTCCCTGTACTCGTTCGGCGCGGGGGGCTTGCTCGGCTCAGGCCTTGGACAGGGGTACTCTCGCCTCATCGGCGGCATCGGCATCAAGAGCGACTACATTCTCTCCACCGCCGGCGAGGAACTCGGCCTCACCGGCCTGATGGCGATCATCATCCTCTACGCTCTGCTGATCGAGCGGGGTGTCCGCACGGCGCTCGCCGCGCGCGACCCGTTCGGCAAGCTGCTCGCCGTCGGCCTCTCCGGCGCCTTCGCCCTCCAGATCTTCATCGTCGCGGGCGGCGTCACCGCGCTGATCCCGCTCACCGGTATGACGATGCCCTTCCTGGCGCAGGGCGGTTCGTCCGTGATCGCCAACTGGGCGCTCGTCGCCATCCTGTTGCGCGTCAGCGACACCGCCCGGCGCCCCGCACCCACCCCGGCGCCCTCAACCGACGCAGAAATGACACAGGTGGTCCGCCCGTGAACAAGCCCCTGCGCCGCATCGCGATCTTCGCCGGCGTGCTGATCTTCGCACTGCTCGCCCGCGCCAACTGGCTCCAGTTCGTCCAGGCGGACGAACTCCAGAGCGACGACAACAACCGCCGCGGCCTCATCGCGCGCTACAGCCAGCCGCGCGGCGACATCTTCGCCGCCGACGGCACCCCGCTGACCGGCTCCACCAAGACCGAAGCCAGCGACTTCGCGTACAAGCGGACCTACAAGAACGGCGAGATGTGGGCGCCGGTCACCGGCTTCTCCGCCCAGATCTACGGCGAGACCCTCCTCGAGGGCGTCTACGACGAGTTCCTCACCGGCACCGACGACCGGCTGTTCTTCGACCGCACCATCGGCATGCTGACCGGGGAGCAGCCGGGCGGCGGGAACGTCACCACCACCCTGATGCCGTCCGCCCAGAAGGCCGCCTTCGACGGCCTCCAGGGCAAGGAGGGCGCGGCCGTCGCCATCGACCCGCAGACGGGCGAGATCCTCGCGCTGGCGAACACCCCCTCGTACGACCCGTCGAAGATCGCCGGCATGTCGGAGGAGGACCAGCAGACCTGGACCTCGCTGCAGAAGGAGAACAACCCCTCGCAGCCCATGCTCAACCGGGCCCTGCGGCAGACCTATCCGCCCGGCTCCACCTTCAAGCTGGTCACCGCGGCGGCGGCGCTGGAGAGCGGCCGGTACACACTCGACGGCAAGACGGACTCCCCGAGCCCGTACAACGCGCCGATCTCCGGGAACGAACTGCCCAACTGGTCGGAGACCATCCCCTGCAAGAACGCCTCCATCCGCGTCGCGCTCCAGTACTCCTGCAACAACGTGTTCGCCAAGATCAGCGAGGAGCTGGGCAACGAGGAGATGAAGGAGGCGGCGGAGAAGTTCGGCTTCAACGAGCAGCAGTTCGTCCCCGTCCGCGCCGTGGCCAGCGGGTTTCCCCAGGCCGAGCCCGACCTGAACGCCTACGCCGGCATCGGCCAGGGCTCCGTCACCTCCACCCCGCTGCAGATGGCCATGGTCACCGCCGCCATCGCCAACGACGGCGCACTGATGCAGCCGTACATGGTCGACAAGCTCCGCTCGCCCGACCTCGACATCATCGAGGAGACCAAGCCGGAGGAGCTGAGCGAGCCGATGTCCGGCGCCACCGCGCAGAAGCTCCAGGAGGGCATGGAGACCGTCGTCAGCGAGGGCACCGGCGAGTCCGCGCAGATCCCCGGCTACACGGTCGGCGGCAAGACCGGTACCGCGCAGCGCGGCGTGGGCAACAGCGAGAAGCCCTACGCCTGGTTCGTCAGCTACGCCAAGGACCAGAACGGCGAGTCGCCGGTGGCCGTCGCGGTGGTCATCGAGAGTTCCGACACAGTCCGCGACGAGATCGGCGGCAGCACGCTGGCCGCTCCGGTCGCCAAGGCCGTGATGGAGGCCGTACTTGAGGAAAAGCCGTGAACCGGGCACCCCGCGGAGGGTGACCCCGGTCACGTGAACCCCCGGGAAGCGTGCCGGTACCGTATGCCGAGCAGCACACCGCCGGCGCCCGCACGCCAGGGGGCGTCCCGGAAAGACGGAGAGGGCTGGAGACTATGGAAGAGCCGCGTCGCCTCGGCGGCCGGTACGAGCTGGGCTCGGTGCTCGGCCGAGGCGGGATGGCCGAGGTCTACCTCGCCCACGACACCCGCCTGGGACGCACCGTGGCGGTCAAGACGCTCCGCGTCGACCTCGCCCGCGACCCGTCGTTCCAGGCCCGGTTCCGTCGCGAGGCCCAGTCCGCGGCCTCGCTGAACCACCCGGCCATCGTCGCCGTCTACGACACCGGCGAGGACTACGTCGACCAGGTGTCCATCCCGTACATCGTGATGGAGTACGTCGACGGCTCGACACTGCGCGAACTGCTGCACTCCGGGCGCAAGCTGCTGCCCGAGCGCGCCATGGAGATGTGCATCGGCATCCTCCAGGCGCTGGAGTACTCCCACCGCAACGGCATCGTCCACCGCGACATCAAGCCCGCCAACGTCATGCTGACGCGCAACGGGCAGGTCAAGGTCATGGACTTCGGCATCGCCCGCGCCATGGGCGACTCCGGGATGACGATGACCCAGACCGCGGCCGTCATCGGCACCGCCCAGTACCTCTCCCCCGAGCAGGCCAAGGGCGAGCAGGTCGACGCCCGCTCCGACCTGTACTCCACCGGCTGCCTGCTCTACGAGCTGCTCACCGTCCGGCCGCCGTTCGTCGGCGACTCCCCCGTCGCCGTCGCCTACCAGCACGTGCGCGAGGAGCCGACGCCGCCGAGCGCGTTCGACCCGGAGATCACGCCCGGCCAGGACGCCATCGTCATGCGCGCCCTGGTCAAGGACCCCGACTACCGCTACCAGAGCGCCGACGAGATGCGCGCCGACATCGAGGCCTCCCTCGACGGCCAGCCCGTCGCCGCCACCGCCGCCATGGGCTCGGTCGGCTACGCCTCCGGCGGCGGCTACTCCGACCACGACGACCGCCCGACGACCGCGCTGCGCACCCAGGACGCCCGTACGTCCATGCTGCCGCCGATGCGCGACGACGACGGCGGCTACTACGACGAGGACGGCCGCGGCGGGCGCCGCGGCGGCAAGAAGAGCAACACCTCCACGATCCTGCTGATCGTCGCGCTGGTGCTGGTGCTGATCGGCGCCATCTTCATGGGGCAGGTCATCTTCGGCGGCAGCAACGACGACGACACGTTCGAGATGCCGAGCCTCGCGGGGCAGAGCTACTCCGATGCCCAGTCGGCGGCCGAGGGCCGCGGGCTGGAGGTCCAGAAGGGGCAGGCGGAGTACTGCGAGCAGGAGAAGAAGACGGTCTGCAAGACCGACCCGGCCGAGGGCGATCAGGTCACCGAGGGCGACACGATCACCATCATCATGTCGAAGGGCCCGGCTCCGCTGGAGGTCCCCGACGTCGACGGTGACGACTACGACGCCGCCGAGGAGGAGCTCCAGGAGGCCGGCTTCGAGGTGAAGCGGGTCGACGAGGAGTCCGACGAGGAGGTCGGCACCGTCCTCGGCCAGGACCCGGCCGGCGGCTCCAAGGCCGACCGCGGCGCGACCATCACCCTGACGGTGGCGAAGCAGAACGTGGAGACGGTGCCGGACGTGGTGGGCAAGCCCTACGACCAGGCGGCGTCCCAGCTCCAGCAGAACGGCTTCGAGGTCGCCCGCAAGGAGAAGGACAGCCCCGGCACCCCGGCGGACCAGGTCATCGAGCAGAGCCCGACCGGCCAGGCGGCCCCGGGCAGCACGATCGTCCTCACCGTCGCCAAGGCCCCGGCCACCCCGCAGCCCACCGCCGTGCCGGACGTGCGGAACAAGGCGGTCAAGGATGCCAAGGCGGAGCTCGAAGGCGCAGGCTTCTCCGTCCAGGTGCAGGGGTCGACCGACCCGAACGCCAAGGTCGTCAACACCAACCCGGCACCGGGTACACAGGCGCCGCAGGGGTCGGTGGTCACGCTCTACGCCGCGCCCAACCCCGGTGGCGACAACGGCGGGTTCTTCGGCGGCCCCGACGGCGGCGACCGGCGCGGCGACGACGACTGACCCGCGGCGCACCGCACGCTCCACCGGTGAGGGCCGGGCTCGTCACGAGCCCGGCCCTCGCCGCGTCCCACGCCCGGTCACGCCGTCCGGCCGCGCCGCCTCAGGGCAGCTCCGACGGCGGGGTGCGGTCGGCGTCGACGGGGACGGTGCGCTTCAGCTCGCCCCACACGATGTAGCGGTGCTCGGAGGTGTACATCGGCGTGCACGTCGTCAGCGTGATGTAGCGGCCCTCCTCGGTCTTCCCCGACACCTTCGGGACGTCCGCCAGCACGTCGACGTTGTACTTGGAGGTCTCCGGGAGGATGTCGTACACCTCGTAGACGTACCAGGTGTGTTCGGTCTCGAAGACGATCGGGTCGCCCTCGTCGATCTCGTGGATGTCGTGGAACCTGGCGCCGTGCCCGTCGCGGTGGGCGGCGAGCGAGAAGTTGCCGGACTGGTCCCAGGGAAGCGCCGACTTCACCGGGTCGGTGTAGTAGCCGGCGGCGCCCTTGTTGAGGTCGCCGATGTCGGTGCCCCGGGTGACGAGGATGTCGTCGTCGGACATCGCGGGCACGTGCAGGAAGCCGATGCCGTTCTTCAGGTTCCGCTCGCCGGGGCCCCGTTCGCCGGGCTCGGTGCGGTCCTCGCTCGCGGCCCAGCTCTCGCGCACCCGGTCGCTCTGCTCGTCGGACTGCCGGTCGGCGACGACGTTCGTCCACCAGAGCGAGTAGACGACGAACAGTGCCAGCACCAGCCCCGCGGTGATGAGGAGTTCGCCGACGACGCTGACGACGGCGGCGATCCGGCGGACGACCCGGCGGCGACGGCCGCTGCGCGGGGGACGCTCGGGGGCCACGGCGTCGGCGGAACGTTCCGCCCGCGGCTCCCGGTCCGGCTCCGCGTCGCCCCCGACGTCCTCTCCGGCTCCGACGTCCTGCGCGTTCCGTGCCACCGCTGACCGCCCGTTTCCCCTCGACATGCTCAGCCCCCTGCACCCCCTCGCCGGGGTCCCGCTACCCGACGAGAGCGTCCGGCTTGCCTTCGCTGCGCGGACGCTCGTCCACCATTCTGCCCCAGACGATGAGCCGGTACTTCGAGGTGAACTCCGGCGTGCACGTCGTCAGCGTGATGTAGCGGCCGGGCTCCTTGAAGCCCGACTGGGGCGGCACCGGATCCAGCACGCTCGTGTTCGCGGGGGTGGTGGAGGGGAGCCGGCTGTACATCTCGTAGACGTAGTAGGTGTCCGCGGTCTCCACGATGATCTCGTCGCCGGAGACGAGGCGGTTGATGTACCGGAACGGCTCGCCGTGGGTGTTGCGGTGACCGGCGACGCCGAAGTTGCCCTGCTCGTCCCACGGCATCGCGGTCTTCAGGCCGGACTTCTCGTCGTAGTGCCCGGCCAGGCCGTTGTCCAGCACCGACTGCTTGTCGATGCCCTGCGCGACGGGCACCACCACGTCGAGCTTGGGTATGTGCAGCAGCGCGAAACCCTGGCCGGGGGAGAACGCACCGGGCTTGCGCTCTGGGTTCTCCTCCCACTTCTGCGTCAGGCTGTCCTTGGCGCCGCCCGCGTACTGGCCGGCGAGCACGTTCGTCCACCAGAGCTGGTAGGCGACGAAGAGCAGCATCAGCACGCCGCAGGTGATGAACACCTCGCCGATGGCGCGGCTGAGCAGCACCACAGGCCCGTCCTTGGCCGCTCTGGCGGCTCGGCGGGCCTCCAGCCGCGTCATGGGCCGTGCGGGCGCCGCGGGGGCGCCACGACGGCCGCCACGCCCCTTGGCGGCGGCCTTGCGCCGGGCGGCACGGCCTCCCAGCTCGGCCTCGCTGGGGCGGCGCAGGGCGACCGTGCGGGGCTCGTCGTCGTCCGGTGCGGCGTCCGCGTCGGTTCCGGAGACGTCCGGGGCAGCAGCGGGCCGCCCGTCCCGGTCGTCGCGTCGACCTTCGGGCCGACGACGTCGGGGGCCGGGCCCGTCGGGCACGTCGATGGCCGGCAGCGCGGCGGTCTCGTCCACGTCGGTGGGCCGGCGCCGCTGCTGCGGCGGCCGCCCCTGACCGGGGGCCACCGGCCGTACGCCGGGCAGGGACTGCTGCGACGGGACGGCGGGCTGCTCGGCGTGCGGGCCGGGGTGGGTACCGGGCGACCGGTGGGCCGCCCGCTGTCCCTGCTGCGGATGCTGCGGCGGGCGGCTCTGCTGCTGCCCCTGCTGCGGCTGCTGCGGCTGCTGCGGCTGTGAGGGGCGGAACCACGGCGAGGTGCCCTCGCCCGCCCCACCCGGCTGCTGCTGCGGTACCTGTGCCTGTGCCTGCGGGGTGTTCGTGGCCTGCGGGGCCCAGGAGGGCACCCGCGGCCCGGCTTCCGCGCCCGAGGACGGCAGCGGGTCGTTCAGCGGGTCGGCGAGCGCGTCGACGGCCGCCCGGTAGTCCTGCGCCGGACGCTCGTACGGGTAGGCGTAGGGCTCCGGGTTCCAGGCCGGCTCCTCCCGGGGCGCGCGCTGCTCCCCGGCCCCGTACGGGTCCGAGCCGTACGCGTCCGGGCCGTACGGGTCGTCCTGCCCGTACCCCTCCTGCCCGTACGGATCGCGGTACGGGTCGCCGTTCCCCGGAGGCGTCACGTGCCCACGACGGGAGCGAGCCCCGTGGAACGCTCCACCGCGGCCGGGTCGCCGCACTCGGTCAGCCAGTTGGCCAGCATCCGGTGCCCCCACTCGGTCAGCACCGACTCGGGGTGGAACTGGACGCCCTCGACGGCCAGTTCCCGGTGCCGCAGTCCCATCACCAGGCCGGAGTCCGTCCAGGCGGTGACCCGCAGGTCGGCCTCCGGCACGGTCGACCGCTCCACACCGAGCGAGTGGTAGCGGGTGGCGGTGAACGGCGACGGGAGACCGGCGAACACGCCGTGCCCCTCGTGGGCGACCCTGGAGGTCTTGCCGTGCAGCAGCTCGGGCGCCCGGTCGACGACCGCGCCGTAGGCGACGGCCAAGGACTGCATCCCCAGGCACACCCCGAACACCGGCACGCCGGTCCCGGCGCAGTGCCGCACCATGTCGACGCACACCCCGGCCTCCTCGGGCGTGCCCGGCCCGGGCGACAGCAGTACGCCGTCGAAACCGTCCTGTGCGTGCTCCGTGCGCACCTCGTCGTTCCGCACCACCTCGCACTCGGCGCCGAGTTGGTAGAGGTACTGCACGAGGTTGAAGACGAAGCTGTCGTAGTTGTCCACGACGAGAATCCGCGCGCCCATGGGTCCGCCTACGCTCCTTCGCCGTCGACCGTCACGTCGTTGAACGGCAGCAGCGGGTCCACCCACGGGAAGACGTACTGGAAGAGGAGAAAGACCACCACGAGCGAGAGAACGAGCGAGAGGAGCGCCCGCACGACGGTGTTGCCGGGCAGATGCCGCCAGATCCAGCCGTACATCCGGTGTTGCCGTCCTTCCCTTCTCACGCGCCGCCGCCACCGGCGGCGCGGCCTCCAGACTAAGGGGCGAGCCGCGGCGGGTGTGCGTCAGTGGGGATACGCGCGCGGCGCCCGCACGTGCCGTGCGTCACCGTCGGCCCGACACGGCCGGGCGAACCGTCCCGAACCGCCGTCCTCACTCGGCCGGCTCGGCGGGCTCGGCGGGCTCGGCGTGCTGGAGGTCCACCGTGCCGGAATAGCCGGGCACGGTCGTCCTGCGGTGCTGCTGCACGTCCCAGCCGAGGCCGTAGGCGTCGACGTAGCCGAGGTAGTTCTGGATGGAGGGCGAGGTGTCCATGGCCTGCCGCAGGCCGGCGGGGTCACCCACAGCGGTGATCGTGTACGGCGGGGAGTAGACGCGGCCCTGGAGGATCAGGGTGTTGCCCACGCATCGCACCGCGCTCGTACTGATCAGGCGCTGGTCCATGACCTTGATGCCCTTCGCCCCGCCCTTCCACAGCGCGTTGACGACGGCCTGGAGGTCCTGCTGGTGGATGACCAGGTCGTTGGGCGAGGGGTCGGGAACGCCGGGGATCAGGGGGACGGCGTCCGGTGGGGCGTCGGTGAGCGTCACGGTGAGGCCGGAGCCGGTGACGGCCGAGGTGCCGGCCGCGCGCTTGGCGTCGCGCAGGGCGCGGCGTTCGGCGTCGGTGGTGCCGTTGTCGCCCTCGGCGAGGGCGTCGACGTCGTTGCGCAGGCCGGCGGCCGACGACTCCAGCCGCGCGTTGCGGTCGCTGCGTTCGCGTATCAGGTCGGACAGCCGCAGCATCGTTTCGTCGGTGCGGATGTTGTGGCCCTCGGCGGTGTCGAAGCTGATCCAGAAGATGAGCCCGGCCAGGGCGAAGATCCCGATGGACGCCAGCCGCGCAGGCCTGATGCGGATCCTGGACACGTACCCTAGTCTCCCTCCACGCCTGGTACGCACTACGCTAACGGACCAGACCCTTAGCGATTCACCCCGCGCGGTAACGAAGCGCATCGACAGGAGCTCCCTCGTGCCGAAGTCACGTATCCGCAAGAAGGACGATTTCACCCCGCCGCCGGCGAAGAAGACCGAGATCGACCTCGGTGGGGGCGGCCGCCGCTGGGTCGCGCCCCTGATGCTCGCGCTGTTCGGCATCGGGCTGGCCTGGATCGTGGTCTTCTACGTGACCGACGCCTCCCTGCCGCTGGAGGCCATCGGCAACTGGAACATCGTGGTCGGCTTCGGCTTCATCGCCGGCGGGTTCGTCGTCTCCACCCAGTGGAAGTAGCCTTCCGCGGCCACATGCCCCACCCCTGAGTTATCCACAGGGTGATCCACAGCCTGGGTAAAGTTCAGACGATCTGTGGATAACTCAACTGAGGTTGACGCCGGTCCGACTGTCACCGCTGGTCGACGGTCGGCCGGAAACCTTGAACCCACTGGGAAAACGTACGTCTGCGCGAGTCCGCACCCGCAGGGGTTCACTCATGCACAAGATCCCCGCTCGCCTGTGGACAACTTGGCGCGGCGGGGGCGGCGCGCACCCGTCCTCACCCGGTGTTCTCACCCGGTGAGGACCGCCGTGCGCACCATGAGCGCCACGACCTCCAGTGCGAGCACCGCCCCGCACGCCCCCCACTGCACCAGTGCGCGCCGTTCCCGCGGGGCGTGGACCATGGCGTACGCGATCACCGCGCCGACGACCAGCCCGCCGACGTGTGCCTGCCAGGAGATCGACGCCACGGTGAAGGTGAAGATCAGATTGACGGCCAGCAGGATCAGGATCGGCCGCATGTCGTACCGGAGCCGCCTGACCAGCACCGCCATCGCACCGAACAGGCCGTAGATGGCGCCCGAGGCACCGAGCGACGCCTGCTGCGGATCGGACACCACGTACGCGAGGACGCTGCCGCCGACGGCGGACAGCAGGTACAGCGCAAGATAGCGGCCACGGCCCAGCGCGGCCTCCAGCTGCGGGCCCAGAATCCACAGCGCCAGCATGTTCATGCCGACGTGCCAGAACTCCTGGTGTGCGAACGCCGAGGTCAGCAGCCGGTACCACTGCCCCTCCGCGACGCCCTCCAGCGGCCCGTACGCCTCGGTGGTGGCCCGCCCGAAGAGCAGCAGCTCGTCGGTGAGCGGCCTGCCCACGGCCAGGACCGCGACGAAGACGGCCAGGTTGATGCCCAGAAGGACCTTGGTGACCAGCCAGGTGTCCCCGGCGACCGCGCCGCCGGCCAGGGTCCGCGGCCGGTTCGCCCCCGGCTTGTGTCCGGTGCCGGAGCCGCCGCGCACGCACTGGGGGCACTGGTAGCCGACGGAGGCGGAGATCATGCAGTCCGGGCAGATCAGCCGGTCGCAGCGCGTGCAGCGGATGCCCGTCTCCCGGTCCGGATGCCGGTAGCAGGTGACGGCCGGCACATGCTCCGAACGGTGTTCCGGCTCGCGCTCCGACCCGTGCTCCGACCCGTGCTGCCGATCCATGGGCGCTCCGCTCCCTCTCCCCTACAGAATGCCCCGCCCCGCTGTCCTGGTGTACGGACGGCGGGGCGGAACGGTTCCCGGCGCTGCCGGGCGTGTGTGCGTGCGCGACCCGCGTCAGCGGCGCTCGATGACCACCGACTCGATGACCACGTCCTGGACCGGGCGGTCGGTGCGCGGGTTGGTCTGGGTGCTGCCGATCGCGTCCACGACCTTCTTGCCGGCCTCGTCGGCGACCTCGCCGAAGATGGTGTGCTTGCCGGTCAGCCAGGCCGTCGGCGCGACGGTGACGAAGAACTGCGAACCGTTGGTGCCCGGGCCGGCGTTCGCCATCGCCAGCAGGTAGGGCCGGTCGAAGGACAGGTCCGGGTGGAACTCGTCACCGAACTCGTAACCCGGGCCGCCGGTTCCGTTACCCAGCGGGTCACCACCCTGGATCATGAACCCGCTGATCACCCGGTGGAAGACGGTGCCGTCGTACAGACGGTCGGTGGTCTTCTGACCGGTCTCCGGGTGCGTCCACGCGCGCGCGCCCTCGGCGAGCTCCGTGAAGTTCTTGACCGTCTTCGGAGCGTGGTCCGGGAAGAGACGCACCACGATGTCGCCCTGGTTGGTCTTCAGGGTGGCGTAAAGCTGCTCAGCCACGATCTACCTTCCATCTGTACGAATCGACTCTGCCCCGATCCTCCCACGCCCGCGGTCCCCGCCGGACGGACACGTCCCCGCCCCGGGCGCCACCCGCGTCCCGCCCGGTCCGGATCGGCCCGGTCCGGCGCGCTCCGGCGCGCTCCGCGGGCACACCTACCCCCAATGGCGCGTCCGTACGTGCTTCGCAGGCGGTAGCCAGGCATGATCCTGGCTACGAGTGGAAGGCGAAACAGTGCCGTTCCTTCAGGGCCCCGGACACCGAGGCGCCTCCCCGGCGTCAGGCGGCAGCAGATCCGACAGGGCCTTGAACACGCCACCGAGGAGGAGAAGTGACCCGCATCGACAGCGCCCGCGCCGCAGCCGACAGCGCCATCGAGAGCGTGCGGCACGCCGCGGAGGCGGTGGCGCCCTACGCGGAGAGTGCCCGGGACAACGCCTCCCACTACGCGCACGAAGCGGGCGCGTACCTGGGCCCCAGGGTGTCGTCCGCAGCGCATCAGGCACGCAGCGCGGCCCGGGACAACTACGACGCACACGTGGTGCCGCGGCTGGCCAAGGCGCGCAAATCCCTGCCGCCGGAGGTCGACAAGGCCGCCACCCACGCCGCGAAGCGCACCCGGAAGGCGGCGCAGCAGGCGAACGACTACGCCCGGCCGCACCTGGAGCAGGCCCGCGCGGCCGCCGCCCCGGCGGGCCGCGAGGCCGCCTCCCGCAGCACGGCGGCCTTCGCCGCCGTGCGCTACGGGGTGAGCGCCCGCGACATCGAGAAGCTCGCCCGCCGCCGCTCCCGCCGGGCCGGCGCGGGCCGGTTCGCCAAGCGGCTGGCCGTGCTCGGCCTGCTGGCCGGCGGCGCGTACGCCGCCTGGCGCTGGTGGGACAAGCAGGCCAACCCCGACTGGCTGGTCGAGCCGCCGCCGCCCACCGAGGTCATCGACGAAGAGATGGCCGCGATGGACGAGGCGGACCGTGCGGTACTCGACCCGGAGGTCGAGGCCAAGCAGCGCGACGAGGACGCCCGCTGACGCGGTGATCCCCCTCCCGCGGGGCGGGACCGGCGCCCTGCCGGTCCCGCCCCGCGGCGTGCGCGGGACGCCCTCTGGGCAGGGTGCCCGCCGGCCGCCTACAGTCGAATTCCGACCACCTGGGGGGTTGTTCATGGCGAAAGTCACCGTCAGTCTCGACGCGGAGCTGGCCGTCGAGGTCATGGTCCTGGCCGGGGTGAACTCCCCGCAGGACGCCGTGGAGGCCGTCGTCCGCGACTACATCGCGCGCGGCCACCGCACCGAGGCGCATACGGGCCGCACCGACCGGCGGCTGCGCGAGATCGCCGAGGAGCCGAAGGACGACCAGCGCGGGTGACCGGCACCCGCACCCGTGCGCCCTTCCCGCCGAGCCGGCGCGAACCCGGGGCGAAGAGACGCGAAGAGACGCGATGAGTTCCGGGGCGCGCCGGGGTCCACCCCTGTGGAAGCCGTCGGCGCACCACGGAAGGAGCCGGCCATGCACCGGGACCCGGAACGCGACCGCGAGGAGATCCGCGGGCTGATCGAGCGATGGGCGGCGGCCGTGCACCGCGGCGACCTGCCGGCCGTGCTCGCCGACCACAGCGACGACATCGTGATGTACGACGTGCCGCCGCCGTACGAGGGCGCCCGCGGCATCGACGCCTACCGCGACACCTGGCCGCCGTTCTTCGACTGGCAGGCGCAGGGCGCGGCGTTCGAGATCACCGACCTCGACGTGACCGCGGGCGAGGACGTCGCCTGGGCACACGCCCTGCTGCGCTGCGGGATGCCCGAGGAGCTGGCGGAGAACCCGCGGAACCGGCTGCGGCTGACCATCGGCCTGCGCCGGGAGGACGGCCGGTGGGTCGTCGCGCACGAGCACCACTCCTTCCCGGACACCAGCGTGCCGGTCTAGGACCTGCCCGCTCCGCATCCCCGCGCGTGGTCAGCGCGCGCCGGTGCGGGCCCGGTACACCAGCTGGTGACGTTCGCCGGGGGACAGGTCCGGGTGCCGGGCGGCGAGCGCGTACGGCTCGGTCACCTCCAGCAGACTCTGCAGCGTCCCGGCGTGCTCGCCGTGCATCTGCTTCTCCAGGCCGAACGGCGACCGCTCCTCGGCGGGCGTCTCACCCACCCTGCCCTCGATCTCCCCGGTGCCGATGGACTCCCCGTCGTAGGGGAGCAGGCCGCCTCCGTGCACCGGCCGCCACGCGGCCGGTTCGCCGCGGACCGCGTCGAACACGAGCAGGCCGAGGTAGGTGTGCCCGGGCTCGACCCGGGAGTCGCAGGGCACCTCCCACAGCACGGCGCGGAAGGAGTCCGGCAGCGGCTTCGCCCCCTCGCGGCTGTGCAGCACCTCGTCCACCACGAGCACCGCGCTGCGCGGGGCGTCGACGCCCCGCGCCCGCCGTTCGCTGCCCGGCCGCGCGTGGAAGACGGCGACGTGGTCGCCGTAGGAGAGCCACTGCTGCGCGGAGTCGGCGGGGAAGTCCGGGTACATGGCGTCGTAGTTCGCGTCGGCGCCGTCGCAGCCACGGTAGCGGTCGTCCGCCGCCCCGTCCGCCGACGTCGCCAGCAGCACCGATCCCGCCACCAGGGCGCCCGCGGCCACGAGCGCCGCGCCCCGCCGTCGCCCTCTCGCCGCTTCCCGTCCCATGGGCGCCTCCTCCGTCGCGGTCGTCGCCTCTGTGACGTGCGGGACACGCTCCGGGTTTCCTCGCCCTCCCCTCGCCCTCCCCTGCGGCGTCGCAGGCGCGCGCCCGGGCGCGGACGTAGCCTGGGGTGACCCGTCGGGCAACCTGCGCCGGACCCGGAAGGGGCATGCCATGGGTGACACACGGCCACGGGCGAAGGTGGGCGTCGTCGGCGCGGGCCACCTGGGCGCCGCCATCGCCGACGCCCTCGTCCTCCGGGAGACCTGCCGCCGCCTCGTCCTGTACGACCGCACCCTCGCCAAGGTCGAGGGCGAGGGCTGGGACATCGCCGACGCCGTGCCCCACCTGCGGGAGCAGGAGGTCTCCGTCACCGACGACCTGGCAGCCATGGAGGGCGCCGCCGTGATCGTCCTCGCCGCCGGGCCCACCATGACCGCCGGGCAGAGCCGTCTGGAACTGTGCGGCCGCAACGCCCCCGTCGTCCGCTCCCTCATGGCCGGGCTGGACGAGGCCGCACCGGACGCCGTCGTCCTCCTCGTCACCAATCCCGTCGACCTGCTCACCCGCATCGCGCGGGACTGCACGCGGCGCCCGCCCGGCTCCGTGATCGGCAGCGGCACCGTCAACGACACCGCCCGGCTCAAGTACGCCCTCGCCCGCCGCCTCGGCGTCGACCACCGCAACGTGCACGCGTACATGGTCGGCGAGCACGGCGACTGCTCCTTCTGCGTCTGGTCCTCCGCCCACGTCGGCGGCGTGCGGCTCGCGGACTTCCCCCTGGACCCGGACGTCGACTTCGCGGCGATGAAGCGCGAACTGGTCGACTTCACGCACGCCCGCGGCCGCGAGATCCACCGCCGCAAGGGCTACACCAACTACGGGGCCGCCGCGGCCGCCGTCAGCATCGTCGAGTGCGTGCTGCGCGACGAACGGCGCATCCTCAGCGTCTCCGCGCCCGCCCCGCCCGCGTACGGCCTGCCGCAGCGGGCGGTGCTGTCGCTGCCGTGCGTCGTCGGCGCGGGCGGCGTGGAACGCTCTCTGGTGCTCTCCCTCGACGACGAGGAGACCGCACTCCTCCACGAGGCGTACGCGCGTCTGGAGAGCGCGTTCCAGCCGGGGCGCGCCGCCGCGTAGCGCTCAGACAGGGCCGGCGCTGGGGGGCCTGCGGACACCCGTTCGAGGACCGCCGCCGCCCCCGCCGCACAATGGGTCCGTGCCGACCAGAACCGCCACGCCCTCCCCGTACGTCGACCTGTCCCGCGCCGAGTGGAGCGCCCTGCGCAGGGGTGTGCCTCCCACCCGCGCCCCGGGGGCGACGCCGGGCACGACGCCGCTGCCGCTCACCGCCGACGAGGTGGAGGCCCTGCGCGGCCTCGGCGACGTCATCGACCTCGACGAGGTACGGGACGTCTACCTGCCGCTGTCCCGGCTGCTGAACCTGTACGTCGGCGCCACCCACGGCCTGCGGAACGCGCTCAACACCTTCCTCGGCGACGGCCCGGGCGGCGGCGGGGCACAGCCCGGCACACCGTTCGTCATCGGCGTGGCCGGCAGCGTCGCCGTGGGCAAGTCCACCGTCTCCCGGCTCCTGCAGGCCCTGCTGGCCCGCCGCCCGGAACACCCGCACGTCGCCCTCGTCACCACCGACGGCTTCCTGTACCCCAACGCGGAGCTGGAGCGGCGCGGCCTGATGCGCCGCAAGGGCTTCCCCGAGTCCTACGACCGCCGCGCCCTCACCCGCTTCGTCGCGGACGTCAAGTCCGGGCTGCCGGAGGTCTCCGCGCCCGTCTACTCGCACCTCGCCTACGACATCGTCCCCGGCGAACGCCTCGTCGTGCGGCGGCCGGACATCCTCGTGGTCGAGGGCCTCAACGTCCTGCAGCCCGCGCTTCCCGGCAAGGACGGCCGCACCCGGCTCGCCCTCAGTGACCACTTCGACTTCTCCGTCTACGTCGACGCCCGCACCGAGGACATCCGCCGCTGGTACCTGGAGCGCTTCCGCGCCCTGCGCGCCACCGCGTTCCGCGACCCCGCCTCGTACTTCCGCACCTACACGCGCGTCAGCGAAGCCGAGGCCCTCGCCTACGCCCGCGACACCTGGGCCACCGTCAACGAGCCCAACCTCCGCCAGAACATCGTCCCCACCCGCGGCCGCGCCACCCTCGTCCTCCACAAGGCCCCCGACCACACCGTCCGCCGCATCCGCCTCCGCAAGCTCTGAACACCCGGCCGGAGGAGCGCGGAAGGGCCGTGAACGCGATCAGCGCGCCTCCCGGAAGGGGAGACGCGCTGATCGGCTGCGGTGGAGCCTAGGAGAGTCGAACTCCTGACATCCGCCATGCAAAGACGGCGCTCTACCAACTGAGCTAAGGCCCCGCTGGAGAACAGCGTACCGGGTCGCGGCAGGAGATTCCGACCGGGTATCGCCCCACGGCCATCACCCTCCGTAGGATGCACCGCAAGTTCGCGCCAGCGAAGGTCCGCAGGGAGTTCCCGGGGAGAGGCACATGGACGCAGCACAGCAGGAAGCGGCCGCCAGAGCGCGGGAACTGCAGAGCCAGTGGTACGGGGAACCGCTGGGGACGCTGTTCCGGCGGCTCATCGACGACCTCGGGCTCAACCAGGCGCGCCTCGCGACCGTGCTGGGCCTGTCCGCTCCCATGCTGTCGCAGCTCATGAGCGGACAGCGGGCGAAGATCGGCAATCCCGCGGTGGTGCAGCGGGTGCAGGCCCTCCAGGAGCTCGCCGGCGAGGTGGCCCGCGGCGACATCAGCGCCGGGGACGCGACCGCGCGCATGGAGGAGATCAAGCGCACCGCCGGGGGCAGTGTGCTGAACAACACGGTCCAGGGCGGGGCGGCCGGCGCCTCGCAGACGCCGGTGAAGCGGATCGTGCGGGAGATCCAGGCGCTGATGCGGTCGGTGTCGGACGCGGCCGACATCCTCGACGCCTCCGCCGCTCTGGCCGACAGGCACCCGGAACTGGCGGAGTTCCTGCGGGTCTACGGGGCCGGGCGCACCGCGGACGCCGTCAAGCACTACGAGGAGCACGCGAACTAGTCATGGGGGAGGTCTTCGCGGGGCGCTACGAACTGGTCGACCCCATCGGCCGCGGCGGGGCGGGCGCGGTGTGGCGCGCCTGGGACCACCGGCGGCAGCGGTACGTGGCGGCGAAGGTGCTGCAGCAGCGGGACGCGCACGCGCTGCTGCGCTTCGTCCGCGAGCAGGCGCTGCGCATCGACCACCCGCACGTGCTCGCCCCGGCGAGCTGGGCGGCGGACGACGACAAGGTGCTGTTCACCATGGACCTGGTGGGCGGCGGGTCGCTGGCCCACCTGATCGGCGACTACGGGCCGCTGCCCCCCGTCTACGTGTGCGTGCTGCTGGACCAGTTGCTGGCCGGGCTCGCCGCCGTGCACGCGGAGGACGTGGTGCACCGGGACATCAAGCCCGCCAACATCCTGCTGGAGCCCACCGGGACGGGACGGCCGCGCCTGCGGCTGTCCGACTTCGGCATCTCCATGCGCAAGGGCGAGCCGCGCCTCACCGACGCCGACTTCATCGTGGGCACGCCCGGCTACTTCGCGCCCGAGCAGATGCAGGGCGCCGAACCGGACTTCACCGCGGACCTGTACGCCGTCGGACTCGTCGCGCTCTACCTGCTGACGGGGGAGAAGCCGGACGCGTTCGCGCTGCTGGACGACTACGAGCGGGCGGGCGGCGTGCCGCCCGCACCGGCGCGGGTACCGGAACCGCTGTGGCAGGTCGTGGGGACGCTGCTGCACCCGGACCCGCAGGACCGTTTCCGTACGGCCACCGGCGCCCGGAAGGCCCTGGCGGGCGCGGCGGAGGTGCTGGGCGACGGCGGCGCCGGTGCGGTCGCGGTGGAGGTGCGGGACCATCTCGGCCCGCTGCCGGAGGGATTCGGGCCGGACGGCCCCCGGAGCGCGCGGCAGACGGCGAACGATCCCGGCGCGAGCACGGCCTCGGACACGGCCTCGGACACGGCCTCGGACACCGGGAGCTACCACCTCGCGCCGCCCCGGCCGGCTGCGCCGCCGACGCTCGCGCACAGCCCGACGCTCACCGCGGGGTACGGCGCACCGCACCCGGCCTCCGGCCCCACGGCCCCGCCCGCACCCCCCGCAGCGGGACCAGCCGCCCAGCGGCCGGGGACACCCGTACGACGGCCGGGGCCGCCCGCGAAGATCGCGGTGCCGGTGCTGCTGGTGGCTCTGGTGTGCCTGGCCGTGGGCGTCTGGGCTCTCGCGGCCGCCTGAGCGCCCGCGCAGGCTCGGTGGGCGGGCGTTTCCACGGGCGACCGGCCGATGTCCCCGCCGGTCAGTGGCGCTGCGGGGGTGGCGTGCCGAACCCCGCCGCGGGCCTGCCCGCAGTCCCGCCCGCGGACCGGCGTGCGAGGCCCCACCACAGGGCCAGCCCGGCCAGCAGCAGCGTGCCGGTGCCCACGCCGGACCAGCCGACCACCGTCAGGGTGTCGCTGCGCCGCGCCGCCTGCGGCGTCAGCCCCTCCTCCGCCTGGTCCCGGTCGGCGTCGCTCACCCCGAATCCCGCCGCAACGGGATCCCCGGCATAGTCCGGGTCCTCGCCCGGCTTCCCGACGAGTTCGGTGCGCAGCGTCACCGGCACCGTGCCGTCCACGAAACGGCCGAGGTCGGCGTGCGCGTGCACGGCGACGTAGTACCAGCCGGCGACGGACGCCGCGGCCACCTCGTCGTCGTACGCGTACCGGTGCCCGTACACCGCCGGCGGCGTACGGACCGGCACGGCCGCGGGGGCGTCCGCCTCGTACATGGCGCCCTCGCCCGCCACGTAGCCGCGAGCCGGGTTGTACACGGCGACCTGCACGCCGTCCGAGGTGTACGCGGTCTCGTCGCCGGTCTTCGCCGTGCCGAACTCCGCGCTCAGCGCGAGCGACTGGCCCCAGTCGACCGGCACCCGGTAGAAACGGGTCCCGCCCGGCCGCAGCCGGTCCTTCCACACGCCTTCGCCCATGCCGGCCGCGTCGTTGAAGCCCGTGCCGCCCTCGAGCCGCCGCGCCGTGCCGGTCGGCAGACCGGGCGGCTCGGTCGGCAGGTCGTCGGTGTCCGGCGCCTCGGTCGAGGTCAGGCTGTTCAGGCCCGGCTCGCTCATCAGACGGAGCTCGACCGGCCACGCGGCCTGGCCGGACGCCGGGTCGCTCTCCCGGGTCACCGAGAGGTTGTAGACGCCGGCGGACTGGCACGCGCCGTCCGGCTCGGTGACGCGGGCGACCCAGGCCGCGATCGGACGGGCGGCGCCGTCGCTTCCGAAGTCGGCCTCGCCCTCACCGCAGGACGTGCCGTCGGCTCCCTCCAGCAGCACGCTGACGCCGTCGCCGTAGGCCACCTCCGAACCCGCCTCCGGCAGCGCCGCGACCGAGATCCGGGGCTGCGACTCCGCGTCCAACTCGACGGTGTAGTACTTCTCCTCGCCCGGACCGATGTCGTCGGTGTAGATCCGGCCGGACGCCAGCCGCGGGCCGTCGGCGCTGCTCCGCGCCCCGTCCACAGCCTGTGCGTCCTCGGCCGTGCGGTACGCCGGCACGTCGCCCGCGTCCGCGACGGCGGCACCGCCCAGGAGGCCCGCCGTCACCCCCAGCACGACCGCGGTCGCGAGGGCCCGCGGGACGGCACGCCCCGCCACCCGCCCGGTGGTTCCCCGTCTCACCGCACCACGCCCCCGCATCTCGTTCACCACTTTCCGGCCCCACGCCCGCACCGCGTCTCGCGGGCGTAGACGACGAGGCCCCGCGCGCGGTTTCGCACCCGGGGCCTCGCGGACTACTGCTGTGGGGTCACACGCTCGTACCTGCAGGTACGGAGTCGGTCGCCTCCGTCCACAGATCCTGCTCGGCGCGGTCCGCCTGGATCTGGCGGTACACGAGGAGCCCGCCGACGGCGGCCAGTGCGACCAGGAGAAGCTTCTTCACCGCGCTACCTCGTCCTTCATAGACGTATGGGACCTTCTGGCGCCCGATGATACCCACACCGACCCCCGCGCCGACGGGAACACCCGCCGTGGCCCACCTCCCACCGCTACGCCCGGCCACCACGCCTTTCGCCGGGCACACGACACGGAAGGCCCGGCACCTCCGGGGAGGTGCCGGGCCTTCCGACGTCGCGGTGGGGCTAACAGGACTTGAACCTGTGGCCTCATCCTTATCAGGGATGCGCTCTAACCATCTGAGCTATAGCCCCGCGCTGCACGGAAAGATTAGCGCACTGTGGGCCATGCCCCAAAATCGGTTCCGGGGCCGGGCCGGCGCCGCGACGGCGGCGGTTCACTCGTCCTCGGCGAGGGTCACCTCGACGCCGCCGACGAAGCCCGCCGACAGGTTGTAGATGAACGCGCCCAGCGTGGCCAGCGCCGTCATCAGGACGACGTCGATGAGGGCCACGACGCCGGTGAACGTCAGCACCCGCGGCAGCGACAGGAAGCCCTCGAGGTCGAACCCGTCGGACCCGTCGCTGGAGGTGGCCTCGCTTATGGTGCCGCCCACCGCCGCGAAGACGCCCATCGCGTCCATGACCATCCACAGCACGGCGACCGCGACCACGGTGCACAGCCCCAGGGCGATGGCCAGCAGGAAGCTCACCTTCATCACCGACCACGGGTCCAGCTTGGCCACCCGGAGCCGCGCCTTGCGCGTGCGCGGGACCGTACGCGCGCCCGTGCGGGGCTTGCGCAGGACGCCGACGCCCTCCCCGCCGCCCCCGGCGCCGCCGTCCTCCGCCCCCGCCGGGGCGTCGTACGCCCGCGGCGGGTGATGCGGCTGAGCCTGCGGCTGCGGACCCGGCGGGGCCTGCGAGGGCTGCTGAGGATACGCCTGCTGGGACTGGGCACCACTCACGCCTTACTCCTCGTCGCTCGACGTGGCCGGGGAACCGGCCGGGCCATCGGCCGGGGACTCGCCGGTCCCGGCGGCCGCGGCGGCCGCGGCCTCCACGGCGGCGTCGACCACGGCCTCGACCTCCTCGGCCTCCCGACCGGCCTCGGCGTTGCGCGCCATGCCCACGACGGCGTCGCGCTTGCCCAGGTTGATCAGGGAGACGCCCATGGTGTCACGCCCGGTCTCCCGCACCTCGCTCACGCGGGTACGGATCACGCCACCGCTGCGCGTGATGGCCAGGATCTCGTCGCTCTCCTCGACCACCAGCGCACCGACCAGCTCACCGCGGTCCTCCACGATCTTCGCGGCCTTGATGCCCAGACCGCCGCGCCCCTGGACGCGGTAGTCGTCCACCGACGTGCGCTTCCCGTACCCGCCGTCGGTGGCGGTGAAGACGAAGGTACCGGCCCGCACGACGTTCATCGAGAGCAGTTCGTCGCCCTCGCGGAAACTCATGCCCTTCACACCGGACGTCGCCCGTCCCATCGGCCGCAGCGTGTCGTCGCTCGCCGTGAAGCGGATCGACTGCGCCTTCTTGCTGACCAGCAGCAGGTCGTCGTCCGGGGAGACCAGTTCGGCGCCGATCAGTTCGTCGTCCCGGCCGTCGTCCATCTGCCGCAGGTTGACGGCGATGACGCCGCCGGAGCGCGGCGAGTCGTAGTCCTTCAGCGGAGTCTTCTTCACCAGGCCCGACTTGGTGGCCAGCACCAGGTACGGCACCGCCTCGTAGTCGCGGATCGCCAGGATCTCCGCGATCTGCTCGTCCGGCTGGAACGCGAGCAGGTTCGCCACGTGCTGGCCGCGCGCGTCCCGCCCGGCGTCCGGGAGCTCGTACGCCTTCGCCCGGTACACCCGGCCCTTGTTGGTGAAGAACAGCAGCCAGTGGTGCGTGGTGGAGACGAAGAAGTGGTCGACGATGTCGTCCTCGCGCAGCTTCGTGCCGCGCACGCCCTTGCCGCCGCGCTTCTGCGCCCGGTAGTCGTCGGTCTTCGTCCGCTTGACGTAGCCGCCACGCGTGATGGTGACGACGATGTCCTCCTCGGCGATCAGGTCCTCGATGGACATGTCGCCCTCGAAGGGCACCAGCTGGGTACGGCGGTCGTCGCCGTACTTGTCGACGATCGCGGTGAGTTCGGCACCGATGATCTCGCGCTGCCGGGCCGGCGAGGCCAGGATCGCGTTGTACTCGTCGATCTTCGCCTGGAGTTCGTCGTGCTCGGTGGTGATCTTCTGCCGCTCCAGCGCGGCCAGCCGGCGCAGCTGCATCTCCAGGATCGCGTTCGCCTGGATCTCGTCGATGCGCAGCAGGTCCATCAGGCCGCCGCGCGCCTCGTCCACGGTCTGGCTGCGGCGGATCAGCGCGATGACCTCGTCGATCGCGTCCAGCGCCTTCAGCAGACCGCGCAGGATGTGCGCCCGCTCCTCGGCCTTCCGCAGCCGGTACCGGGTACGGCGCACGATCACGTCGATCTGGTGCGTCACCCAGTGCCGGATGAACGCGTCCAGCGACAGGGTGCGCGGCACGCCCTCGACCAGCGCCAGCATGTTGGCGCTGAAGTTGGTCTGCAGGTCGGTGTGCTTGTACAGGTTGTTCAGCACGACCTTCGCGACCGCGTCCCGCTTCAGCACGATGACCAGGCGCTGCCCGGTGCGGGAGGACGTCTCGTCCCGGACGTCGGCGATGCCGCCCACCCGGCCGTCCTTCACCAGGTCGGCGATCTTCAGCGCCAGGTTGTCCGGGTTCACCTGGTACGGCAGCTCGGTGACCACCAGGCACTGCCGGCCCTGGATCTCCTCCACCTCGACCACCGCGCGCATCGTGATCGAGCCCCGCCCGGTGCGGTACGCCTCCTCGATGCCCCTGCGGCCCACCACCAGCGCGCCGCTCGGGAAGTCCGGGCCCTTGATCCGCTCGATCAGCGCTTCGAGCAGCTCCTCGTTGCTCGCCTCCGGGTTCTCCAGGTACCACCGCGCACCCGAGGCGACCTCCCGCAGGTTGTGCGGCGGGATGTTCGTCGCCATGCCGACCGCGATGCCGGCGCTGCCGTTGATCAGCAGGTTCGGGAACCGCGACGGCAGCACCGTCGGCTCCTGGTTGCGGCCGTCGTAGTTGTCCTGGAAGTCGACGGTCTCCTCGTCGATGTCCCGGAGCATCTCCATGGCCAGCGGCGCCATCTTGCACTCGGTGTACCGCATGGCCGCGGCCGGGTCGTTGCCCGGCGAACCGAAGTTGCCGTTCGAGTCGACCAGCGGCATCCGCATCGACCAGGTCTGCGCCAGGCGGACCAGGGCGTCGTAGATCGAGGTGTCACCGTGCGGGTGGTAGGTGCCCATCACGTCGCCCACCACGCGGGCGCACTTGTAGAAGCCGCGCTCCGGCCGGTAGCCGCCGTCGTACATCGCGTACAGCACCCGCCGGTGCACCGGCTTCAGGCCGTCGCGCACGTCGGGCAGCGCACGCGACACGATCACGCTCATCGCGTAGTCGAGGTAGGAGCGCTGCATCTCCGTCTCGAGGCTCACCGGCTCCACACGGGCTCCGGCGGTCTCGTCGACGATCGCGCTCTCCACGGGCAGGTTGTGCGGCTCGGGAGGAAGATTCTCGTCGGCCATGCTTCGAAGTCAGTCCTTAACTAGCTACGGCGCGGATGAGGAGGGGGACAGCCGGATCCAGCCGGATCCGGCCGACTCAGATGTCGAGGAAGCGGACGTCCTTGGCGTTGCGCTGGATGAACGACCTCCGCGCCTCCACGTCCTCACCCATCAGGATCGAGAACAGGTCGTCGGCCGCGGCCGCGTCGTCCAGCGTGACCTGGCGCAGGACGCGGTGGTCCTGGTCCATGGTGGTCACCCGCAGCTCCTCGGCGTTCATCTCGCCCAGACCCTTGAAGCGCTGGATCGAGTCGTCCTTGATCCGCTTGCCCTGCTCGCGGCCGAGCTGGATCAGCTTGTCGCGCTCCCGGTCGGAGTACGCGTACTGGTGCTCGTCCCGGCCCCACTTGATCTTGTAGAGCGGCGGCTGCGACAGGAAGACGTGGTTCTCCTCGACCAGCGGCCGCATGAAGCGGAACAGCAGCGTCAGCAGCAGCGTGTTGATGTGCTGGCCGTCGACGTCGGCGTCCGCCATCAGGATGATCTTGTGATAGCGGAGCCTGCTGATGTCGAAGTCCTCGTGGATGCCGGTACCGAACGCCGAGATCAGCGCCTGCACCTCGGCGTTCTGCAGCACCTTGTCGATGCGCGCCTTCTCCACGTTGAGGATCTTGCCGCGGATCGGAAGGATCGCCTGGTACTGCGGGTCGCGGCCCGACTTCGCGCTGCCGCCCGCGGAGTCGCCCTCCACGATGAAGATCTCGCACTTCGCCGGGTCGTTGGACTGGCAGTCCGACAGCTTGCCCGGCAGCGACGCCGTCTCCAGCAGACCCTTGCGGCGGGTCAGGTCGCGCGCCTTGCGCGCCGCCACCCGCGCCGTCGCCGCCTGGATGCCCTTGCGGATGATGTCCGCGGCCTCGTTCGGGTTCCGGTCCAGCCAGTCGGTGAGCTGCTCGTGCACGATGCGCTGCACGAAGGTCTTCGCCTCCGTGTTGCCCAGCTTCGTCTTCGTCTGGCCCTCGAACTGCGGCTCGCTCAGCTTGATCGAGATGATCGCCGTCAGACCCTCGCGGATGTCCTCACCCGTGAGGTTGTCGTCCTTCTCCCGCAGCAGCTTCCGGTCCCGCGCGTACCGGTTGATCAGGCCGGTCATCGCCGCACGGAAACCCTCCTCGTGCGTACCGCCCTCGTGCGTGTGGATGACGTTCGCGAAGGAGTACACGCCCTCGCTGTACTGGCTGTTCCACTGCATCGCGATGTCGAGGGACAGCTGACGCTCCGCGTCCTCAGCCTCGAACTCGATGATCGTCGGATGCACCGGCTCGCCCTTGCGCGAGTTCAGGTGCTTCACGAAGTCCGCGATACCGCCCTCGTAGTGGTACCGGACGGCGTTCTGGTTGCCCTCCTCGTCGACGTGCTCCTTGCGCTCGTCGCGCAGCGAGATCGTCACACCCTTGTTGAGGAAGGCCATCTCCTGGAAACGCCGGGCCAGCGTCTCGAACGAGTAGTCCGTCGTCTCGAAGATGTCCCCGTCGGCCCAGAAGGTGACCGAGGTACCGGTCTCCTCCGTCGCCTCGTTCTGCTGCAGCGGCGCGGTGGGCAGACCCAGCTTGTAGTCCTGCGTCCAGCGGTAGCCGTCCGTCCGGACCTCGACCGCGACCTTCGTGGACAGCGCGTTCACCACGGACACGCCCACACCGTGCAGACCGCCCGAGACCGCGTACCCGCCGCCCCCGAACTTGCCGCCCGCGTGCAGCACCGTGAGCACGACCTCCACGGCCGGCTTCCCCTCCGACGGCACGATGCCGACCGGGATGCCGCGCCCGTTGTCGACGACCCGCACACCGCCGTCGGCGAGCAGCGTCACGTCGATGGTGTCCGCATGACCCGCCAGCGCCTCGTCGACCGAGTTGTCGACGACCTCCTGCACGAGGTGATGCAGACCACGTTCACCGGTCGACCCGATGTACATGCCCGGACGCTTACGGACCGCGTCCAGGCCCTCGAGGACGGTGATCGCACTCGCGTCGTACGACGGCGAACCGGGCCCCTCACTGGGCCCGGCCGCCGGGATCTCCTCCACGGCGCCGGTCTCGGACGTGTTGCTCTGGTTCTCCTTGCCGGGATCGGCCACGAAGCGCCCTTTCTGGCACAGCACAGGCCGTCTCCGGGGCATGGCGGAGCGGCTGCGATGTTCGACGATTTCCGCAACGGGGCGGCTTGCCCTCCAGTGTACCGGTGGCTCGGACATGAATGGTGGTTTGCCGGTGCCTGAGTTCCCACGTGCCGCCCTCAATCGCCATCCGGCGACTCCCCATATGCGGACCGGGGGGCCGAGAGGCTCACAGCGGCACTCAGCGCTTCGGGCCGTCACCGGCCGTCGCAGCCCCGCACACCCGCCTCCACACCCGCGCACAGACCCACCCCTCACGCGCGTGCGCACGCCCGCGCGTGAGGGCGCTCCCGCACACCTATCCGTAGGTGTCGCGCGGCCCACGACTCCCCGGAGCGCGCAGCGGCCCGTACCGCGGCGCCGGCGCCTGAGGGCCCCGCACCTTGATCACGCGCACGGTGCCGTGCCCGAGATCCTCGTTCAGCCGCGCCACCAGACTCGGCGCCAGCAACCGCAACTGCGTCGCCCACGCCGTCGAATCGCACGCCACCAGCAGCGCGCGCTCCTCCTCGTCGTACCGCACCGGCTCGCAGTGCTGCGCCACCTGCGGTCCCACCAGCTGCGGCCAGCGGCCCATCACCCCACCCACCGCCGCCGGCGCCTCCCAGCCCCGCTCGGTGATCAGGGAACTCACCGCACGCCCCAGCGACATCGGGTCCCGGCCGTCCCGCCCCGCGCCCGACCGCACACCGCCCCGACGGCCCTGCTTCCGCTGCTGCGCCGCCGCGCCACGGGCCTTCGCCTGCTCCTTCGCCGCCCGCAGCGCCACCCGCGCCAGATCCACACCCGTCGGCTCGGCGGCCGCCGGCTTCGGCGCCGCCTGCCCCTCGGCCGGCTCCCGCCCGGGCTCCCGCTCCTGCGCGCCGTCCGCGCCCTGCGGACTCACCGCCGGACCACCTCCCCCTCGGCCACCGCGAAACGCGCCCCCGACAGCACCGCGGGCACATCCTCCTCCACGGCCGCCGTCACCAGCACCTGCTCACCCGGCGCCACCAGCTCCGCCAGCCGCGCCCGGCGCTTCACGTCCAGCTCAGCAAACACGTCATCCAGCACCAGCACCGGCTCGTTCCCCTCCCCGCGCAGCAACTCGTACGACGCCAGGCGCAGCGCCAGCGCATAACTCCACGACTCACCGTGACTCGCGTAGCCCTTCGCCGGCATCCGCCCCAGCTTCAGCAGCAGGTCGTCCCGGTGCGGGCCGACGAGAGTCACCCCGCGCTCGATCTCCCGCTTCCGCGCCTCGCCCAGCGCGGTTAGCAGCCCCGCCTCCAGCTCCTCCCGCGCACCGGCACCCTGCGGATGCCCGCCCTCCGAGAACCCGCCCTCCACCGACGGGCCGCGGTACTCCAGCGACACCGGCCCGCCACCGGGCGCCAGCTGCTCGTACGCCTTGTCCGCCAGCGGCTGCAGCGCGGCCACCACCTCCAGCCGCCGCCCCAGCAGCTCGGCCCCCGCCCGCGCCAGATGCTGATCCCACACGTCGAGCGTCGACAGGTCCGCGCCCCGCCCGCCGTGCCGCCGCGCCATCGCCGCCGACTTCAACAGGCTGTTGCGCTGCTTCAGCACCCGCTCGTAGTCCGACCGCACGCCCGCCATGCGCGGCGACCGCGCCGTGACCAGCTCGTCCAGGAAGCGGCGCCGCTCCCCCGGATCGCCCTTCACCAGCGCCAGATCCTCCGGCGCGAACAGCACCGTGCGCAGAATGCCCAGCACGTCCCGCGGCCGCACCTGCGAGGACCGGTTGATCCGCGCGCGGTTCGCCCTCCCCGGATTCAGCTCCAGCTCCACCAGCTGCTGCCGCTCCCCCTGACGCACCTGCGCCCGAACGACGGCCCGCTCCGCGCCGACCCGCACCAGCGGCGCGTCCGACGACACCCGGTGGCTGCCCAGCGTCGCCAGATAGCCGACCGCCTCCACCAGGTTGGTCTTGCCCTGGCCGTTCGGGCCGACGAACGCCGTCACCCCCGGGTCGAGGGAGACCTCGGCCCGGGGGTAGCTGCGGAAGTCGGCCAGCGACAGATGCGTGACGTGCACAGCTGTGGACTACTTCTTGCTGCTCTCCACCGCGTGACCGCCGAACTGGTTGCGCAGCGCGGCGATCATCTTCATCTGCGGGGAGTCGTCCTGCCGGGAGGAGAACCGTGCGAAGAGCGAGGCGGTGATCGCCGGCAGCGGCACCGCGTTGTCGATCGCGGCCTCCACCGTCCAGCGGCCCTCGCCGGAGTCGGCGGCGTAACCGCGCAGGGCGGCCAGGTGCTCGTCGTCGTCCAGGGCCTTGACCGCCAGGTCCAGCAGCCAGGAGCGGATGACCGTGCCCTCCTGCCAGGAACGGAAGACCTCGCGCACGTCGGTGACCGAGTCCACCGCCTCCAGCAGCTCCCAGCCCTCGGCGAAGGCCTGCATCATGGCGTACTCGATGCCGTTGTGGACCATCTTCGCGAAGTGGCCGGCGCCCACCTTGCCCGCGTGGACCGAGCCGAAGTCCCCCTCCGGCTTCAGGGCGTCGAAGACCGGCTGCACCTTCGCGACGTGTTCGGCGTCGCCGCCGTACATCAGCGCGTAGCCGTTCTCCAGCCCCCAGACGCCGCCGGAGACGCCGCAGTCGACGAAACCGATGCCCTTCGCCGCCAGCTCCCCGGCGTGCTTCTCGTCGTCCGTCCAGCGCGAGTTGCCGCCGTCGACCACGACGTCGCCGGGGGAGAGCAGCTCGGCCAGCTCGTCGATGGTGGACTGGGTCGCCCCACCGGCCGGGACCATCACCCACACGACCCGCGGGCCCTTCAGCTTCGCCACCAGCTCCTCGAGGCTGTGGACGTCAGCGATGTCCGCGTTGCGGTCGTAACCGACGACGGTGTGGCCGGCGCGGCGGATGCGCTCACGCATGTTGCCGCCCATCTTGCCGAGACCGACGAGACCGAGCTCCATCTGTGCGCCTCTCCTCATGTTCTCCGTGCGCTTCGTACCCGGGTACGAGCCTACGCCCGAGGGGGCGTGCACAGCTGTGGGCACCGCCGCTCACCTGGCCCGACGCGTGGCGGCCCGGAGGACCGCCACAACCCGCCACAACCCGCCGCACTCCGCCGTGCCGCGGCCGCGTACGGCGGGTCCCCGGGCCGCTCAGCCGCTCAGCCGCACCGGCATGATCAGGTACTTGTACGCGTCGTCCGCCTCCACGTCCTTCGCCGGACGGCCGCTGAGCAGCGCCGGCTTGGTGGAGGTGGTGAAGGAGAGCTGGGCCACGGGGGAGTCGATGGCGCTCAGGCCCTCGAGCAGGAAGCCCGGGTTGAAGGCGATCGAGATGTCGTCGCCCTCCAGGTCGGCGTCCACCCGCTCCACAGCCTGTGCGTCGTCGCTCGAACCGGCCTCCAGCGTGAGGACGCCCTGCTCGAAGCTGAGCCGCACCGGGGTGTTGCGCTCGGCGACCAGCGCGACGCGCTTCACCGCCTCGACGAACGGCGCCGTCTCGATCACCGCGACGGAGTTGAACTCCGTCGGGAACAGCGTCCGGTACTTGGGGAGGTCGCCCTCCAGCAGGCGGGTCGTCGTCCGCCGGCCGGAGCCCTCGAAGCCGATGAGGCCCTCACCGGAACCGGAGCCGGAGAGCGCCAGGGACACGTGGTCCCCGCCGCTGAGCGACTTCGCGGTGTCCAGCAGCGTCTTCGCGGGGACCAGCGCGACGGCGGAGGTGTCCGGCACCTCCGGCTTCCACAGGAACTCGCGGACGGCGAAGCGGTAGCGGTCGGTGGAGGCCAGGGTGACGGTGTCGCCCTCGATCTCGATCCGCACACCGGTGAGCACCGGCAGGGTGTCGTCGCGCCCGGCCGCGATGGCGACCTGGGCGACGGCGGCGGCGAAGACCTCGCCCGGCACCGTGCCGGTGGCGGTCGGCATCTCCGGCAGCGACGGGTACTCGTCCACCGGCAGCGTGTGCAGGGTGAACCGCGACGAGCCGCAGACCACGGTGGCGCGCACGCCGTCGGTGGAGATCTCGACCGGACGGTTCGGCAGCGAGCGGCAGATGTCGGCGAGCAGCCGGCCGGAGACCAGGACCGTGCCCTCCTCCTCGATCTCCGCCTCCACCGAGACACGGGACGAGACCTCGTAGTCGAAGCCGGAGAGGCTGAGGGAGCCGTCCTCGGTCTTCAGGAGCAGGCCGGCGAGTACCGGCACCGGCGGACGGGCGGGGAGGCTCTTGGCGGTCCACGCCACCGCCTCCGCGAGTACATCGCGCTCTACCCGGATCTTCACCTTCAGCCGCCTCCTGCTCTTGCTGCTGGCCTCCTGTCGGCCCCTTGCCGTGTCCCAGTCTGACGCACCGCACCGACAGTCGGAGCCCTCGTGGGTCAACTCGTCGCCGGGTGGGTAGGAGTCCGTCGCCCCGAGTTGTGCACAGCACCCGCTTCGAAACGAATCTCGCTCTCTCTAAGGGGAGTCGTAGTAGTAGGGGCTGTGGAAACCGGGGATAACTTGGTCTTCGCAGGTCAGCGCCCAGATTTTGTCCACGTCGCCTGTGGGCCGGGCGGTGGACGAACGGGGGGTCGCTGTGGACGCCGCGAACTTCCCCACAGCCCGCCCACAGCACGGACCGACTTCTCAACAGCCGCGCCCACAGGAATCGCCGACTTCTCCACACGGGTCGGTGGCCGCTCGGTGTGAGCCGATTCACTCGCGGCGGTGAGCAGGCGCGTCGTGTTGCCGAACAGTGGACAGAGGTGTGGACAGGCTGGGGACAAGTCACCTCTTCCTGTGGGCGGGCGGTGGACAAGTCGGCGGCCGTCGCGCGGAGCGCCGGACGGTCCACATCCTGTGGAGTCCCCGCGTCCACAGTTCCACAGGCGCCTGACCTCCTCGGACGGTTGCCGACGCTCCGCAGCTGTGGAGACGATCTGGACAACTCTGCGGTCCCCAGGGTGTGGATGCCGGGTGGGCGGGATTTCTGTGGAACGAGCGGCCTGCGGGGAGGGAAATCGAACAGCGGGTGGCGCGCCGGGGATGCCGGGGTGCCCTCCCGAGGACGATCCGTGCCCTGCCCGGACGTGTCGAGAGGCCCCGGGAACGACGAGAGGCGTCTCCGGAACGCGTTCCGGAGACGCCTCGTGGAGCGGGCCGAGGAGCGGGAGTCAGCCGTTCTTGATGCGGTTGGTGAGCTCGGTGACCTGGTTGTAGATGGACCGCCGCTCCGCCATCAGCGCGCGGATCTTGCGGTCGGCGTGCATCACGGTCGTGTGGTCGCGGCCGCCGAACTGGGCACCGATCTTGGGCAGCGAGAGATCGGTGAGCTCCCGGCACAGGTACATGGCGATCTGCCGGGCCGTCACCAGGACCCGGCTGCGGGAGGAACCGCAGAGGTCGTCCACCGAAAGCCCGAAGTAGTCGGCGGTGGACGCCATGATGTCCGTGGCGGTGATCTCCGGGGCCGCGTCCTCACCGCCCGGGATCAGGTCCTTGAGGACGATCTCGGTGAGCCCCAGGTCCACCGGCTGCCGGTTCAGGCTGGCGAAGGCGGTCACGCGGATCAGCGCCCCCTCCAGCTCCCGGATGTTGCGGGAGATGCGGGACGCGATGAACTCCAGCACCTCCGGCGGAGCGTTGAGCTGCTCCTGCACGGCCTTCTTCCGGAGGATCGCGATGCGCGTCTCCAGCTCCGGCGGCTGCACGTCCGTGATCAGGCCCCACTCGAAGCGGTTGCGGAGCCGGTCCTCCAGCGTGACCAGGGCCTTCGGCGGCCGGTCGGAGGACAGCACGATCTGCTTGTTCGCGTTGTGCAGCGTGTTGAAGGTGTGGAAGAACTCCTCCTGCGTCGACTCCTTGTCGGCGAGGAACTGCACGTCGTCGACGAGCAGGATGTCCATGTCCCGGTACCGCTTGCGGAACGCGTCGGCCTTGCCGTCGCGGATCGAGTTGATGAACTCGTTGGTGAACTCCTCGGAGCTCACGTACCGCACCCGGGTGCCCGGGTAGAGGCTGCGGGCGTAGTGACCGATGGCGTGCAGCAGGTGCGTCTTGCCCAGGCCGGACTCGCCGTAGATGAACAACGGGTTGTACGCCTTGGCGGGCGCCTCGGCGACGGCCACCGCCGCAGCGTGCGCGAACCGGTTGGACGCACCGATGACGAACGTGTCGAAGAGGTACTTCGGGTTCAGCCGCGCGGTCGGCTCACCGGGACCCGTCGCGGGCGCCGGCTGGGCGGCCAGCGGGCCGGGTGCTCCGGACGGGGCGGGAAGCTGGGGCGGACCGTCGTAGCGTGCGGCGGGTGGCCTGCCCGGTACGGGCGCGCCGCCGTCCCCGGCCGGACGCGGGGTCCACGGCCCGGCCGGCGGCTCTGGGTGCCGGGCGTGGTGCTGCGGCGGGCCCTGCGGGTGGGCGGCGTGGCCCGCGGGGTTGCCGGGGCCGCTCCCCGGCCCACCGGAACCGCCGGCGCCTGGAGCGCCGGGGTGGGGACCCTGCTGGTCGTAGGGCTCGTAGCCGGGCGGCCGGGCGTGGGGGCCCCGCTGGACGTGCTGTGGGTCGTGGCCCCCGCGGTGGGGGTCGTAACCCTGCGGGTCGTAGTCGCGCGGCTCGTAGTCCCGCTGCTGGTCGTAGTCGGGCCGCTCGTACTCCTGCTGCTCGTACGGGTGCGGGGCGCGCTGCCGGCCCGGGTAGGTGTGATGCGGCTGCTGCCAGCCGGATGGCTGGTGGTGCTGCTGGTGCGGGGGCGGGGGCGGGGGCTGCGTGCGGGGCGCCTGCGGGTAGTCCGGGTAGGCCGGGCGCGGGCTGGGAAGCTGCGGGGCCTCGTATCCCTCCGGTGTGCCGGGCTCGTCCTCGGCCGGCGGCGCAGGCGGGGCGGGGGGAGTCGCCGGTCCCGTCACCGTGATCGCCAGCCGGATGGGCTGCTGGCACTCGCGGCTGAGCGCATCACTGATCAGCGGGGAGAGGCGGCCCTCCAGCACCCCCTTGGCGTACTCGTTCGGCACGCCGAGCAGTGCGGTGCCGGAGACCAGCACCAGCGGCTGGCAGTCCTTGAGCCACCGCTGGTCCTTCGCTTCGACTCCCTGCCCGTCGGAGAGGAGCTGGTCGAGGACGCGTGGCCACACTGCGGCAAGATCGGCAGGGAGGTCAGCCACGGGCACGCTCTCTCATTCGCTGGGTGGTTCTCGGCGGTCGGCTGCGGTTCCGGTCCGGCCCGGAACGAAAGACGAGATCCCGCGAATGTGTGATTCTCGGGATGGTCGGGAAGGAAGGGAAGTTCGGCCACGGTAGCCACGCCGACCTGCCGCGTTCAAGTCGTTGTCCACAGGCTGTGCACGAGTGGCGCAAGGCCGGTGGGTGCGGCTGGTCCGTACGGGTGGTCGGCCCGGGGTGTGGGAGCGTGTCGGCCGGGGAAGAGTGCTGGTTTGACCAGAGGCTGCGCGCCCGCGTACCGTATCGAGGTCGAGTTGTCGACGGCTGCTGCCGCCTGCCTCCGATGGGCATGACGAAGCGGTGCACACTCGGGCGTTGCGAGCTACTCGTGGGCGCACGGTGACAGCCGGTCGGCGCCCCACACCCGTCTCGCAGAGACCGAGCATCCCTGGAGCCCCCGAGTGAGCAAGCGCACCTTCCAGCCGAACAACCGCCGCCGCGCGAAGACCCACGGCTTCCGGCTGCGCATGCGGACCCGCGCCGGTCGTGCCATCGTCGCGAACCGCCGCAGCAAGGGCCGCGCCCGCCTGTCGGCCTGACGCCGTACCCTCAGGTCCATGACGTGCTGCCTTCCGAGCACCGGCTGAGGCGGCGCGAGGACTTCGCGACCGCGGTACGACGAGGACGCAGGGCCGGGCGCCCGCTCCTCGTGGTGCATCTCTTCCGCGGTCACCGCGACACCGACGACCCGCGCGAGGCGGGGGGAACGCTCTCCCCGGCCCGCGCGGGTTTCGTCGTGAGCAAGGCCATCGGCGGCGCGGTCATACGCAACCTCGTGAAGCGTCGTCTGCGTCACCTCATACGGGACCGCCTCGGTTCGCTTCCCGCGGGTAGCCTGGTGGTGGTACGGGCGCTGCCCGGTGCGGGAGACGCGAGCCACGACCAACTGGCCCGCGACCTGGACACCGCGTTGCAGCGGCTGCTGGGAGCCAAGCCGTGAAGTATCTGCTGCTGCTGTTGATCAAGGTCTACCAGTGGACCATCAGCCCACTGCTGGGCCCGGTCTGCCGGTACTACCCGTCGTGTTCGCACTACGGGTACGGCGCGATCGACCGGCACGGAGCGGTGAAGGGCACGGCGCTCACCGCGTGGCGCATCCTGCGCTGCAACCCGTGGTCACCCGGTGGCGTCGACCATGTTCCCGCCCGGAAGCGTCCGGTGTGGCATCAGTGGCTGCGCAGCCGCTGGCAGCAGCACCGGTCCCAGTCCCATGCCCAAGGAGCCTGATTCGTGGACACGATCGATTCGATCCTCGGTCCTCTGTATACCGCTGTTTCCTGGATCATCGTCCAGTTCCACAAGCTGTACAGCATCCCGTTCGGGGAGGCCAGCGGGTGGTCCTGGGGTCTGTCGATCATGTCGCTGGTGATCGTGATCCGGATCGCACTGATCCCGCTCTTCGTGAAGCAGATCAAGTCGACGCGGAACATGCAGGCGCTCCAGCCGAAGATGAAGGCGATCCAGGAGCGGTACAAGAGCGACCGGCAGCGTCAGTCCGAAGAGATGATGAAGCTGTACAAGGAGACGGGCACCAACCCGCTCTCCAGCTGCCTGCCGATCCTGGCGCAGTCACCGTTCTTCATCGCGCTCTACCAGGTGCTGAACAAGATCGCGAACGACCAGAACGTCGGCGTGATGAAAGGCGACCTGGTCGAGCAGGCGCGTACGGCGAAGATCTTCGGGGCACCTATCGCGGCGTCGTTCATGGACACGGCCGCCGAGGTGCGCGACCTGGCGGCCAACCTCACCGACGTGCGGGTCGTCACGGTCATCATGATCCTGCTGATGTCGGCGTCGCAGTTCTTCACGCAGCGCCAGCTGATGACCAAGAACGTCGACCTGACGGTCAAGACGCCGTTCATGCAGCAGCAGAAGATGCTGATGTACATCTTCCCGGTCATGTTCGCCGTCTTCGGCATCAACTTCCCCGTGGGTGTCCTGGTGTACTGGCTGACCACCAACGTGTGGACGCTGGGCCAGCAGATGTACGTGATCAAGCGCAACCCGACGCCGGGCAGCATCGCCTTCCAGCAGCGTCAGGACAAGCTGCGCGCCAAGGGCAAGATCAAGGAGGACCCGGCCGAGGTCGAGGCGAAGCGCGCCGTCGAGGAGGCCCGGGCCAACCGCACCCAGCCGAAGCGTCAGAGCAAGTCGCAGCGGTCCTCCGCCGGCGCTCAGCAGCCTGCGATGAAGAAGACCGCCGGTGCCCCGAAGGCCGCGGGAGGCCAGGGCGGCGGTGACCAGAAGTCCGCAGCCGGTGGCCGCAAGCCCCAGCAGGCGCACGGCAAGAAGAAGCCCCAGTCCGCGAAGTCCAAGAAGTAAGAACAGGAGTCCATCAGTGACGGACACGACCGCCGCAGAGGGCACCGACACCCTGTCCCGTCTGGAGCAGGAAGGCGAGATCGCAGCCGACTACCTCGAGGGGCTGCTCGACATCGCCGACCTGGACGGTGACATCGACATGGACGTGGAGGCCGACCGTGCCGCCGTCTCCATCATCGGTGACGGCCCCGCGCGCGACCTGCAGAAGCTGGTGGGCCGGGACGGCGAGGTGCTGGAGGCGCTTCAGGAGCTGACCCGGCTGGCCGTGCACCGGGAGACCGGTGACCGGAGCAGGCTGATGCTGGACGTCGCCGGCTTCCGGGCGCGGAAGCGTGAGGAGCTCACCGAGCTCGGTACCAAGGCCGCTGAGGACGCCAAGGGCTCCGGCGAGTCGGTGAAGCTGCGCCCCATGTCGCCGTTCGAGCGCAAGGTCGTGCACGACGCGGTCGCCGCCGCCGGTCTGCGCAGCGAGTCCGAGGGCGAGGAGCCGCAGCGCTGCGTGGTCGTGCTGCCGTGAACGAGCAGCCGTCCGAGACGGAGGAGCTCGGCGAGGCACCGGAGGCGGCGCGGAAGTACTTCGGCGACCGTTTCGGGGACGCTGTGCGCTACGGCGAGCTGCTGGCCGACGTCGGTGTGCGGCGCGGACTGATCGGCCCGCGCGAGGTGCCGCGGCTCTGGGAGCGGCACCTGCTCAATTGCGCGGTGCTCTCCGAGGTCGTTCCGGACGGCGTGACCGTCTGCGATGTGGGCTCCGGCGCGGGGCTTCCGGGTATTCCGCTGGCGATGGTGCGCCCGGATCTGCGGATCACCCTGCTCGAACCGCTGCTGCGGCGGACCACGTTTCTTCAGGAAGCGGTGGAACTGCTGGGCCTGGACCACGTCACCGTGGTGCGCGGTCGGGCGGAGGAGGTTCTCGGCACGCTGAAGCCCGTCCACGTGGTGACCGCGCGAGCGGTCGCACCCCTCGACCGGCTCGCCGGCTGGGGGGTGCCGCTACTGCGGCCGTACGGGGAGATGCTGGCGCTCAAGGGGGACACGGCGGAGGAGGAGCTGAAAGGAGCGCGTGCCGCTCTGCAGAAGCTCGGTGTCGTGGAGACGTCGGTGGTCCAGGTGGGCGAGGGTGTGGTCGATCCGCTCTCCACCGTGGTGCGCGCCGAGGTCGGGGAGAGTCCGGGCGGGATCCGGTTCGCGGCCAAGCGGGCGAAGGCGGCACGCGGGAAGCGGCGTCGGTAGTCCGGGTAGAGGCGTCCGGTTACGCCTAAAAGCGCCAAAGCATATGCATTGCGGAGTGTCGTCCACGGTGCTGCCGTACGCGGCGGCATCGTGTTTCACGTGAAACGACGCTCGCTGTTGCAGGGAATCATCAGCCGTGGTCGTGCGGCCGCCACTCCACGTGACCGCAAGCCGCTGGACGACCGTTCCGCGCCCTCGGAGTCGCCTCCGGCGACGGATTCATCCACAGGTAAGCGGGGCTCGCTGGTTCACGACCCCGAAGACATGGCAGTCTGTGAAGCTCACGAAGGTACTGCCGAGGAGAGTGAACCGTTGCGGTCCGACGCCAACCTCGCGGGGCCGATGGCCGACCCGGTCCCCGGTCCCCGTACCGAGTCCGGGGATGTTTCACGTGAAACCCCGCCCCCGATGGATGTGTCGTCCGGCTATGAGGGTGACCCCTCCGCTCCGGTCGGCCGGGCGGCGCAGCAGGCCGTCGAAGCGATGACCCGTGCCGGCGAAGGACTGCCGAGGCCGGAGCAGACCCGTGTGATGGTGGTCGCCAACCAGAAGGGCGGCGTGGGGAAAACGACCACGACGGTGAACCTGGCGGCTTCGCTCGCGCTGCACGGGGCCCGCGTGCTGGTGATCGACCTCGACCCCCAGGGCAACGCTTCGACCGCATTGGGGGTCGACCACCACTCGGAAGTGCCGTCCATCTACGACGTCCTGGTGGACAGCAAGCCGTTGTCCGACGTGGTGCAGCCCGTCCCCGACATCGAGGGACTCTTCTGCGCCCCCGCCACCATCGATCTCGCCGGTGCGGAGATCGAGCTGGTGTCGCTGGTCGCGCGGGAGAGCAGACTGCAGCGGGCCATCTCCGCCTACGAGCAGCCGCTCGACTACGTGCTGATCGACTGCCCTCCGTCGCTGGGGCTGCTCACGGTCAACGCATTGGTCGCCGGTGCCGAGGTGGTCATCCCGATCCAGTGCGAGTACTACGCGCTGGAAGGGCTCGGACAGCTGCTGCGGAACGTGGAGTTGGTCCGTGGCCACCTCAACCCGGACCTTCATGTCTCCACGATCATCCTCACCATGTACGACGGCCGGACCCGATTGGCCTCGCAGGTGGCGGACGAGGTGCGCACTCACTTCGGCAAGGAGGTGCTGCGGACGAACATCCCGCGGTCGGTCCGGATCTCCGAGGCCCCCAGCTACGGTCAGACGGTCCTGACGTACGACCCCGGGTCCAGCGGCTCCCTCTCCTACCTCGAGGCGGCCCGCGAGATCGCACTGCGCGATCCGCACGCGCAGCAGAACCAGTCAGCACAACAGCACGGCATGCCGGAGGGGACGCAGTGAGCGATCGACGTAGAGGACTGGGGCGTGGACTCGGCGCCCTCATCCCCGCTGCCCCGCAGAGCGGTGAGCCGACCGAGCGTCCCACGGTGAGCGGTAACGGCGCGACGTCCCCGACGGCGGTCCCCCTGCTGCCCTCCGAGCGCGGTGCGGCGGCAGCCAAGGCGGCATCGCGCGCGGACGGGGAGGATGCGCGGCATCTCAACGGAGCCGGGGAGCCGACGAGTGCCGGCGCGGCACAAGCCGAAGCGGTCGAGGGTGTTCCCACCGGTGCCCACTTCGCCGAGCTGCCGCTGGACGCCATCACGCCCAACCCGCGGCAGCCGCGCGAGGTGTTCGACGAGGACGCCCTCGCCGAACTGGTCACCTCGATCAACGAGGTCGGTCTTCTCCAGCCCGTCGTCGTACGTCAGCTGGGGCCGGAGCGCTACGAGCTCATCATGGGTGAGCGGCGCTGGCGGGCCTGCCGGGAAGCCGGCCTGGAGGCCATTCCGGCGATCGTGCGGGCGACGGAGGACGAGAAGCTTCTCCTGGACGCGCTGCTGGAGAACCTGCACCGCGCGCAACTGAACCCCTTGGAGGAGGCGGCGGCGTACGACCAGCTGCTGCGCGACTTCACGTGCACGCACGACCAGCTCGCCGATCGCATCGGGCGGTCGCGTCCTCAGGTGTCCAACACCCTGCGTCTGCTGAGGCTTTCACCGCCGGTGCAGCGCCGGGTGGCTGCGGGCGTGCTCTCGGCCGGCCACGCACGCGCCCTGCTGTCCGTGGACGATGGCGAGGAGCAGGACCGGCTGGCCCATCGCATCGTGGCCGAAGGGCTCTCGGTGCGTGCGGTCGAGGAGATCGTGACCCTCATGGGGTCGAAGCCGAAGTCGTCGGGGCGCGCCAAGGGGCCGAGGGCCGGCAAGCGGCTGTCCCCGGCGCTGGACCACCTCGCTGGGCGGCTGTCGGACCGCTTCGAGACCCGGGTGAAGGTCGATCTGGGGCAGAAGAAGGGCAAGATCGTCGTCGAGTTCGCCTCGATGGAGGATCTGGAGCGCATTCTGGGTCAGTTCGCTCCGGGTGAGAGGCGGATGCTCAGCGAGCAGTTGGCGCACCGCGAGAGCGTCGACGGCGCCGAGAGCGAGGGAGACGCCGAGGACGGGTGAGCGGTCGCCTGCCACTCGTTCTGCTGATACCGGACGAATCGACGCCCCATGGATACGATGTGTCCATGGGGCGTCAGCTTGTTCCGCTCACGCTGGACAACCTTCCGGATCTGCCGAAGCGTTGCCGCGGCTGCGTCTTCTGGGAGTTGGATCCGGTCAGCGGTGAGGCAGCCGTCAAGGCCGGGCATCCGGATCTGGAGAAGGAGGCCTGGATCTCCGCGGTCCTGCTGGAGTGGGGGTCGTGCGGCCGGGTCGTCTATGTCGACGAGGTGCCGGTCGGATTCGTGTTGTACGCGCCGCCTGCCTATGTGCCGCGTTCGACGGCCTTTCCGACGAGTCCGGTGTCGGCGGACGCGGTGCAGCTGATGACTGCGTCGCTGCTGCCCGGTTACCAGGGGCAAGGGCTGGGACGGGTGATGGTGCAGACGGTGGCCAAGGACGTCCTGCGCCGCGGGTTCAAGGCGATCGAGGCGTTCGGGGACGCCCGCTGGACGGAGCCTGCCTGTGTGCTGCCTGCCGAGCACCTGCTGGCCGTCGGCTTCAAGACCGTGCGGCCGCACCCGAGGTTTCCGCGGCTGCGGCTGGAGCTGCGCTCGACCGTGTCGTGGAAGGCCGATGTGGAACGGGCACTCGATCAGTTGCTGGGGGCGGTGCAGAAGGAGCCGGCTCTGCGGCCCCTCTGACGGCGACATCCGGCTGTGGTCCAGCACGTGAGGGCATGTTTCACGTGAAACACCTGCGGGCCGTCACGCCGGTGATCGGTGTGACGGCCCGCAGGTGGTGGGTCTCCGGGGCGTTCAGCCGATGTAGTCGGCCAGGTCGCGCTCGATGGCGGCCTTCGGCTTGGCGCCGACGATCGTCTTGACGACCTCGCCGCCCTTGTACACGTTCATCGTCGGGATCGACATGATGCCGTACTTGGCGGCCACGCCCGGGTTCTCGTCGATGTTGAGCTTGACCACGGTGAGCTTTGCACCGTGCTCCTCGGCGATCGCCTCCAGCGAGGGGGCGATCTGACGGCAAGGGCCGCACCAGGCCGCCCAGAAGTCGACGAGTACCGGCTTGTCGCTCTTGAGAACGACCTCGTCGAAGTTGGCGTCGGTCGCGGTCACGGTGGCACCGGCCATGAGTTCTCCTTTGTCGTGTCCAGCTGTGGGGCGCTGTGGTCTGCTGACGGGCTTGCGGGGTGGACGGACGACGACGCTCGGCCGTCAGACGGCCGCGGTCTTCTCCGGCTCTGCCGCCTCCTCGGGCGCGGTGGCGGTCATCGAGGCCAGGTAGCGTTCGGCGTCCAGCGCGGCGGCGCAGCCCGTGCCTGCGGCGGTGATGGCCTGCCGATAGGTGTGGTCGACGACGTCACCGGCAGCGAACACGCCCGGAATCTTGGTGCGGGTGGAGGGGGAGTCGACCGTCAGGTATCCCTCCTCGTCCAGCTCGAGGACGCCCTGGAAGAGCTCGGTGCGGGGGTCGTGGCCGATGGCGACGAACAGGCCCGTGACGGGAAGCTCGGACGTGTCGCCGGTCTTGGTGTTGCGCAGGGTCAGGCGGGAGAGCTTGCGGTCCGTGTCGTGGATCTCGGCGACCTCGCTGTCCCAGGCGAAGCTGATCTTCTCGTCCGCGAAGGCCCGCTCCTGCATCGCCTTCGAGGCGCGCAGGGTGTCGCGGCGGTGGACGACGGTGACCGACTTGGCGAAGCGGGAGAGGAACGTGGCCTCTTCCATGGCGGTGTCTCCGCCGCCGACGACGGCGATGTCCTGGTCGCGGAAGAAGAATCCGTCGCAGGTGGCGCAGTAGGAGACGCCCCGGCCGGACAGCTCGTCCTCTCCGGGGAGACCCAGTTTGCGGTGTTGGGACCCCGTGGCCACGATCACGGTGCGGGCACGGTGGACGGTGCCCACGGAGTCGGTGACGGTCTTGACCTCGCCGGAGAGGTCCACGGCGGTGACGTCGTCCGGGATCAGTTCGGCTCCGAAGCGCTCGGACTGGGCGCGCATCTGGTCCATCAGGTCCGGGCCCATGATCCCCTCGCGGAAACCCGGGTAGTTCTCCACCTCGGTCGTGTTCATGAGTGCGCCGCCGGCCGTGACGGAGCCCTCGAAGACCAGCGGGTTCAGCGACGCGCGGGCGGTGTAGAGCGCTGCGGTGTAGCCCGCGGGCCCCGAGCCGATGATGATGACGTTACGGACGTCGCTCACGAGAGCCTTCCTTGTCTGCCGACTGCATATCGGGCCCCTCCGGCCCTGTGTCGGTCCGGAGTCGCCGGGTGGCGCTTCCACCACACCCAACCGATCCTAGGGGCCGGACATTCCCGCGGGGGTACGGCGGGGGTGACCCAGCGCGTCCCTACCGCGGCAGAGCCGGTACGGGACGACTCAGCCCCGCGGGAGGGTGCGCTCGAGCAGGAGCTCCGCAGCGGCACCGCTGTCGTCCGTGGTGCAGGAGGAGTCCACCACGTACGCGTCCACGCGCTGCGGATCACCGGGGTGCGGCAGGACGACGAGGTAGGACGGGCGCCCGCTGTACGGTTGGCCGGGTTCGGCAGCGAGTGGCTGCTCGGGCCGGTCTATGCCTGCTCGGACACACGTCGGCACCACTGCGGGGCCGCCCGCCAACGGAGCGTTGGACGGCGGCTTCGTCTCCGTCTTGAGGTCGGGGCCGCCCTCCGCGCCGCTCGCGGAACGGGAGAGCAGGTCCTGGACCCGCTGCTCGAGGCCCTCGGCGGCGAGCGCTCCCGCGTCGCCCGCTGCGTCCTGTTCCCCGGCTGCCGACCCCGCGTCTCCACCAGCGGAGGAGCCGCCGGTGATGCCCTGGAGCAGCGCGCCGCCCAGGACAAGGGCCCCCACCGCGCCCGCGGCGGTGAGGAGAGCACGGTGGTGCCGGAACGCTCTGGCCCTGCGGCCCGGTCCGGAGGCGCTCGTTGTGCGCCGACCCGAGCGTGGTGGCCGGGAGGTTCGACGGTGAGGGCGGGTTTCACGTGAAACATCGACCGGCTCGTCCGGCGCGGTTTCACGTGAAACGACACCGGGCTCTGCGGCGTGACGTTCGGTGTCGAGGAGCGCCTCGGCAGCGAGTGCGGCGTCTATGCGTCCCGCGACGTCGTCCGGCATACGTGGCGGGCCGGGCAACGTACCGAGAGCGCCGCGGATCTCCGTCAGCGAGGCGTGGACGTCCGCGCAGAGCGGGCATTCTGCGAGGTGTGCCCGCAGCGCATCGCCCCGGGATTCGGGCAGCAGGCCCTCGATGAGGTCGGACAGCTCGGCGACCTCCGGGTGTTCCCGGGCTCCGTGCCGTGTTGCTTCGGTTGTCACCTGCTTCCACCTCCACCCTTGACTGCGCCTGGTTCCGGGACGTCACGCCGGGCGCCCTTCGCCGGTGGGACGGATGCCCCGCCGCGTGGGTTCCCTCTTCCGCTCACCTTCCGGGAATCCCGTGCCGGCGAACTGTTTGGTCGCAGGTGGGTGAGCAGAGGCAGGAGTCTGGCTCTGCCGCGTGCGCAGCGGCTCTTCACCGTGCCGACGGCCACGTCCAGGACGTCGGCGGCCTCCGAGACCGGATAGCCCTGCATGTCGACCAGCACGAGCGCGGCGCGTTGCTCCGGCGGCAGCTCGGAGAGCGCGTCGATCAGCTCTCGATGGAGGTCGCTGCGCTCCGCAGGAGCCTCGGCCGACTCGTGCGGCTCGAGCATCTGCTCCAGGCGTTCGGTGTCGTCGAGGGGGGATGTGCGTCGGGAAGCGGCCTTGCGCGCTCGGTCCAGGCAGGCGTTGACGGTGATCCGGTGCAGCCAGGTGGTGACGGCCGACCGGCCCGCGAAGGTGTGGGCCCGCCGGTAGGCGGAGATCAGGGCGTCCTGAACGGCGTCGGCGGCTTCCTCGCGGTCGCCCAGGGTGCGCAGGGCGACGGCCCAGAGGCGGTCCCGATGGCGCCGTACGAGTTCACCGAAGGCATCGGGATCGCCGCCCACGTGCCGGGCGAGCAACTCGGCGTCGCTCGCCTCCGCCGGCTGCGTGCGCCCCGTGCCGGTCGCCTGCTCCTCCTGCACTGCCCCACCCCCTCCCGTCGCCTGTCCCCGGTCCTCGTTGGTGCGGTCAGCCCGACACCTGGATCTCCGTGATGCGCCCACGGTAGTTGCCGTCGGTCGCCTGCGGGAGTTCCGTGAGCCAGACCAGTACGTACTGCGTGGTCGCCGGTTCCCCTGCCTCGTAGGAGAGCTCCGGGCCCGTGGCCCGGGTGACCCGGTCGAAAGAATCGTAAGAGGTGGGCATGCCGACGGTGCTTTCCGGCGCCAGAAGCAGTTCGGCGGAGGTACGGCCCTCGAAGTACACCTTCACATTGCCGACCTGCTGGCGCTTCCCCAGGTCGAGGACGAGACCGACGCCCGGCTTCAGCATGCGCAGCGGGTCGTAGTAGTTCTGCGTGTACCAGAAGGACTGCGGATCACCGTCGACGGCACGCATGGCGGTCTCCGGGTTCTCCGTGCCGTTGCCCTCGGGGTCGAAGGTGGTGACGCCGGCGATCTCGATCGGTGTGCCGCCCGTACCGTCCTCCGGTTCCTCCTCGGGCTGCGCGGAGGTGTTGTCGGTGGGCGAGTCCCGGTTCATCAAGGCCTCGGACACCTGCCAGCTGCCCAGCCCGAGTGCGGCGATGAGGAGGGCGGACACACTCCACTTCAGGGCCTTCCCGGTACGGCCGGGGAGGGCGGGCGGTGTGGTCTCACCGGGGTGTGCACCGGGCCTGCCGCCCCCGCCCGCTCCTGCCGCGGGCGCGTACGTGCCGTGCTGATGCGTGGTGTGCCGGAAGCCCGGGGGTGCCGCGAAGTGCTGCTCAGGGGTCCGGATGCGGGGGAGGAGTGCCACCGCCTTGGCGAGTTCCTCGGGGGTGGCGCACGGCTGTTCCTCGCGGGAAGCGGTGGCCCCGTCGTTGACGAGGGCCCGCATGGCGAGTTCCGAGAGGCCGCGGTGGACGCCTGCCCGCACCTGGTCGGGAGCGACGAGGGTGCCCTTGGCCAGGTTGCCGACGCCGGTCAGGCCGTAGGCGTCCTCCTCGTAGGGCCAGCGCTGCGTGAGGGAGGCGTACAGCAGCGTCCCGATCGCTTCCGTGTCGGTGCGCTGCGGGTGGTCGCTGGTGACCCCGCGCAGCGCGGCGCTGACCGCGAGGCCGCGGATGCGGTACTGGCCCGAGCCGGTGCGGAGGACGGAGGCGGGGGTGAGCCGGAGGTGGGAGAGACCTTCGCGGTGTGCAGCGGCGAGAGCCTGAGCGAGCTGCGTCACCAGCTGGTACGCCTCGTGAGCGGGCAGGGGTGCGCCGACGAGCAGTTCGGTGAGGGGGGTGGCGTCCGGCAGCCACTCGTTCACGACGTAGACAAGGTCGCCGTCCTCGACCGCGTCGAGGACCTGGACGAAGCGCGGATCGCCGAGGAGAGCCGCCGAGCGGGCCGCCGCCAGCACACGCCGGGCCCGCGGATGATCCGCGGGCAGGATGTGCACTCCCACGGCACGTCGCAGCTTCTCGTCGACGGCACGCCAGCTGCTGAAGCCGTCCAGTCGGGTCACGCACTCCTCGAGGCGGTACCTCTTGGCGATCTTGTGGCCGCTGTGCAGCTCCGGGGCCGGGGATTTCTCGGGCGCCGCCTTTTCCTCGGTGGCTCCGGTGGGGTCCTGGCTGCTGTGTTCCTCGGTTCCACCGTCGACCGTGACCTCGCCCGCCTTGTCGGCGGGCGGCGGCTCGTGTGCGCCGCCGCTGTGTGTCACGCCGACGGCAGCCGTGCTCCGTTCCGCCACCGTCGTTCCTGCCTCCCCATTCGATTGCGTCGGGTCGTACGTCTCTCAGCCCAACGACAATTGTGCCTACAGGTCGCCGTGGTGCACGACACGTGGCCGGGCGCGAAGGTTGCGTCGGCCGCGCCGCGCGCCTGAACGCTGCTGTTCGCGGGCCGTCACGGTCATCTGCCGAGTCGCGTCCGCACCATACCGATCATGGCGTTGAGCTCGGCGATCCGCATGCGCCGGGCCGCGGCCACGAAGACCACCGCGAGGACGACACTGCCGCCCAGCAGCGCGGTGAAGGAACCGAGGTAGCCGCTGCCCAGAGCGTGCATGATGCCGTAGGCGGCAGCGCCTGCGGCCAGTGTGGCCGGCAGGCTCGCCCCGGCCAGCCGTGCGTAGGTGCGGACCACGTGGGCGCCGTCGAGATCGCCGTCGAGCTTGACTCGCAGCCGCCGCCAGGCGATGCCGACGCCGATGATGTAGGCGAGGCCGTAAGCCCCGGCCATGCCGATCACGGCCCAGCGCGCGGGCAGCAGCAGGAAGCACAGGGCGGAGGCGGCCGCGTTGACGGCGGCCACGATGACCGTGTTGTAGAACGGCGTGCGCGTGTCCTCATAGGCGTAGAAGGCGCGCAGCACGACGTACTGGACCGAGAACGGGATCAGACCGATGCCGAACGCCATCAGCATGAAACCCATGTTCCGGGCACCCTCGGTACCGGCCGAGCCGTAGATGAACGTGCACATCGGGACGCCGAGGGCGAGGAAGCCGAAGGCGATGGGGACGATGGCCACGGCGGAGTTCCGCAGGCCGTGGGAGATGTCGTCGCGGACCGCGCCCGTGTCGCCGTCGTGCGCGGACCGCGACAGGCGGGGCAGCAGGGCTGCCATCACGGAGACGGTGATGATGGCCTGCGGCATGTTCCAGATCAGCTGGGCGTTGGAGTAGGCGATGAAGCCGGTGCCGTTGTGCCCGCCTTCCGTCAGGGCCGTCTCCCCCGCCGCGGTGGAGAGCTGGCTGACGACGATGACACCGGCCTGGTTGGCGAGGACGAACAGGATCGTCCACTTGGCGAGCTTCATCGCCTTGCCCAGGCCCTGCCCCTTCCAGTCGAAGCGGGGCCGGATGCGGAAGCCCGTCGCGCGCAGGTACGGGATCATCGCGAGCGCCTGCACCACCAGGCCGAGCAGGGTGCCCGCACCCAGCAGCCGGACGCCTTCCGGCGGGATGGTGTCGACCTGCATCCCGGAGGTGTCGGCCGCGCCGTAGACGCCGAGGAAGAGCGCGACGGTGAAGATGATGACGACGTTGTTCAGCACCGGCGTCCACATCATGGCGCCGAAGCGGCCGCGGGCGTTGAGGATCTGGCCCATGACGACGTGAATGCCCATGAAGAAGATCGACGGCATGCAGAATCGCACGAAGGTCACGGCCACGTCGTTGGCCGCCGGGTTGCTCGCGATGTCCACGGACATCAGCCGCACCAGCAGCGGGGCGGCGAGGACGGAGGCCACGGTGAGCCCGCCCAGAATCACGGACACCAGCGTCAGGAGGCGGTTGGCGTAGGCCTCGCCGCCGTCCGCGTCGTTCTTCATGGCCCGCACCAGCTGCGGTACGAACACCGAGTTCAGCCCGCCGCCCACAGTGAGGATGTAGAGCATCGTGGGCAGCGTGATCGCGATCTGGTACGTGTCGCCGAGCAACGCCGCGCCCAGCGCGACCACGATCAGTGCGGAGCGGACGAAGCCCGTGAGCCGGGAGACCATGGTGCCGGCGGCCATGACGGCGCTGGAGCGGAGCAGGCCGGCCGCCTTGCCGCCGGAGGGCTTGCCCGTGGGCGTCTCGGGCGGCTCGTCGGCGAGATCGCGTTCCTCGACGGCCTCTGCGGGGCCGGAGGCTGCTTCCGGGGCGGCCGAGGGGATCGGTGGCAGCAGCGGGAAGGTGTCGTCCTCGCGGCGCGGACCGGGTTCCTCCGGGCCGGTGCGCGGGTGCGGGGGCTGCTGCGGGTCGGGGTGGTGGTCCTGGTCGCGGTAGAGGTGGGCGAACGCGTCGCCGGGCTGCGGTGAGGCGTCCTGCCGACGGCGTGCCTGGTCCTGGGGCACCTCGCTGAAGAGCTCGTCGATCCCGGAGTAGCCCTCCGGCGACGGACCGCCGGGCGGGTTCTTGCCACGTTCACCGTCGTACGGCGCGTTCATCGGTCTTCTTCCCTGCCCCTGCTCGCCCGGCTCGGTCAACGGTCCACTTTCTCACCCGTGCCCGTCCGGCCACCGTTCTCGGCGTCGGTTTTCCGGGTGTCCTGTTCCCGCTCACCCGCCTGCTCCGCGTCGTCCGGGACCTGCGTCCCGTGGGTTTCGGGGTTCTCGTGAGAGTGGGACGGCTCGTCGTCGCCGGACGGTTCCGGCAGCGGGGCGTCGGGGTCGGCGGCCGGTCCGCGCCGCTTGCGCTGGGTGTACATCCGGATGCCCGCCAGGACGACCAGCCCGACGCCGGCCGCGATCACCAGGAGCACCGTAGAGGTGATCGAGGTGACCTTCACCTGGAACGACACGGGATCGCCCCACGGCTTGCCGTCCTTGGTGAAGAGCTGAGCGGTGACGGTGGTGCGGCCGTTGGCCTTCGCGGTGGTGTCGAACTTGATCGACTGGCTGTGGCCGCCGTCGACCACCACTGGCTGCATCCGGTCCTCGATCCGCAGGCCGATGCTGCGGCTGGAGGTGAGGTGCAGCGTGAGACCGTCGACCTTCTGCGCCAGGTTGTTCTGCACGGTGACCGGGAGGGTGGCGCTGCGGCCGGAGAGCGTGAGGTCGGACTTGTCGATGAGCTCGATCTGCCGGGTCAGGCCGACCAGGTAGTCCTGCACCGACTCCCGGTAGTCGCGTGCCGCTCCGGGGTGACCGCGCCAGGAGGTGGACAGCGCACGGTCCGTGGCGGTGCCGACCGGTGCCCTGAGCCGGTCCGGTTCGGCGAGGATCTCGAGGAAGTCCTCCAGGGTGCCCTGGGTGGCGTGGATCTGGCGGAACGCCTCCGTGGGCAGCTCGTTCTCCCGGAGCCGGTCCGGGTAGCCGCCGGGGCGCGGGACGCTGCGGTCGGCGGACGGGTCGGGCCGGGCGTTCGCGGTCTCGGTGAGGTCCGCGGGCTGTGCCCACCGGTCGTGGGTGTCGAGGGCCTCGATCGCCTCGGCCATGGCCCGGGCCTGCGACACGGTGGGCCGGCGCTGTGGGGCGACGAGGACGCTGCGCTGTTTGCCGGGCACCTGCATGCCGATCGCCAGGGTGTGGGCGACGAACTTCTGCACGGCCAGGGTGGAGGCGCCGGCATGGGTGAGATCGCCCTCGAAGGCTTCGGAGAGGCCCTGGTCGGCGACGACGGCTGTGGTGCCGCCGCCGATGGGCCGCGCCGCGGCCGGGGTGTAGGGCAGGTTCCGCGTGTCGCTGAAGCTTTCGCTGCTCGCGATGACGTGGTCCGCGCCGGCCGAGGTGGCGACGTCCACCACCGAGGTGTCCACGGCTCCCTCGACGGGCCAGGCGAAGTCCGTGGAGAAGTCGGTGTAGAGGATGTTTCCGACGGTCTTCTGCGCCAGAGTGGTGGCCGAACGGAGCCTGCTGAGGGCATCGGGTACGGCCTGCCCGCGGTGGGCGAGGGACGCCACGTCGGGGTCGGCGAAGGGGAGGGCGACCACCTCGTCCTCCTCCACGGCCTTCGTCAGGTCCGAGAGCCACTGGCGGGCGGTCGCCTGGGCCTTGCCGGGTTTGGTCTCCCCCTCCTCGGTGCGCACCTCGTAGGGCTGTGTCATGGCGTGCACGCTGGCCAGCAGATCCGGGTCGACGACCCAGGTGACGGGCAGGTCCTTGCCGAGCTGCACCATCTGCTGGAGGCGCCCGCCGGGGGCGATGGCCTCCTCAAGGTCGTCGCTGCGGAAGATCGGTGTCTGCTGCTCGTCCGCCTCCGTACGGGCGGTCAGGTGCGAGGAGGAGATCAGCGGCCACAGGTAGGTGAACCGGGTGCGCTTGTCCATCTCCGAGGTCTGCCACGGCAGGAACGTCCGCTGGATGCCGAGGATCTGCTCGAAGGGCTGGGACGGGGTGTGGCCCGAGTAGGAGACGCCGAGCTCGTGGATGCCGCTGCTCTCCAGTCCGAGGTCCTCGACCGGGACCTCGAGCGTGAACGGCCGGGTCACGCCGGGGGCGAGCTCCGGGACTTTCGCCGCGTGGTCGTCGAGCGCGGCCGGGTCGACGCCAGGGGTGAAGCCGGTACGTTCGGCGGCCTGATTCATGGCGCTGCGGCTGTCCAGGGTCGCGCCGACGCGGAGGTCGACCACGCCCTCGGTGATCCGTGACCTGCCGTTGTTCGTGACGGTGCCGGAGATCGTGAGGGTGTCGTCCTCGTCGGGGACGGCAGGAGTGAGCTCGGTGAGCTCGACCTCGACCGCTCCCCCGTCCTGCGGCGCTGCGGGCGCACGGGTGGCGTCCCCGGGGGCGGTGACGGGTGCGGTGGCCGGCTGCGGGGCCGCAGCGGCTGCCGGGAGAAGGCCGCCGAGCAGGGGAGCGGCGGTGAGTACCGCCACCGCTGCGCGCCGTAGCCGGCGGGTGGTGGGAGCGGTCTGGGTGTGCTGCTTCTCAGCCGCCTCGGCCACGCGCTTGTCCGTCCCGTCGATCCGTCGTGGGTCTGTCGTGGGGTCTGTGGTCGCCCTGAACCTCTGATGGTAACGACGTCCGAGGCTCCGAAGTGCCGCGGCTCGGGCCCTCGAACGATCTTTGGGCGATCCGGGCGCCAGGGTGCTCCTCTCCTCGCAGGCAAGGGGCCACGTACTCTGTTCTGTCGTGCCGAACTCCGACCACAACAGCCAGCAGGTGCCGCCGATGTCGCAGTCCCCGTCGCCCGCCACGCAGGAGCTGAGCGAGGTGCAGCGCCGTGCCGTGAGCGAGCTGCTACGGGTCTCCCCCGTCGCCGACGATCTCGCTCGCCGCTTCGAGCAGGCAGGCCACCGCCTGGCGCTGGTGGGCGGGTCTGTGCGCGACGCGCTGCTGGGCAGGCTGGGGAACGACCTGGACTTCACCACGGACGCCCGCCCGGAAGAGGTGCTGGCCCTGGTGCGGCCCTGGGCGGATGCCCTGTGGGACGTCGGCATCGCCTTCGGCACGGTCGGAGCCAAGAAGGCGGGCTATCAGATCGAGATCACCACCTACCGCTCCGAGGCCTACGACCGCACCTCGCGGAAACCCGAGGTCTCGTACGGCGACTCGATCGAGGAAGACCTGGTCCGCCGCGACTTCACCGTCAACGCCATGGCGGTGGCGCTGCCGGGCAAGACCTTCATCGATCCCCACGGTGGTCTGGAGGACCTCGCGCACCGGGTGCTGCGGACTCCCGGCACTCCGCAGGAGTCGTTCTCCGACGACCCCCTGCGGATGATGCGGGCGGTGCGCTTCGCGGCGCAGCTCGACTTCACGGTGGCGGAGGAGGTGGTAGAGGCCATGACGGCGATGGCCGACCGCATCGAGATCGTCTCCGCCGAACGCGTCCGTGAGGAGTTCAACAAGCTGGTGCTCTCCCCCGAACCGCGCAAGGGGTTGCGCCTCCTGGTCGCCACCGGGCTCGCGGACCGGGTGATTCCGGAGATTCCCGCCATGCGCCTGGAGCGGGACGAGCACCATCGGCACAAGGACGTCTACGAGCACTCGCTCACCGTCCTCGAGCAGGCCATCGACCTGGAGGAGGACGGTCCGGACCTCACCCTGCGGCTCGCGGCGCTGCTGCACGACATCGGGAAGCCGCGCACGCGGCGCTTCGAGAAGGACGGCCGGGTCTCGTTCCACCACCACGAGGTGGTGGGCGCCAAGATGACGAAGAAGCGCATGACGGCGCTGAAGTACTCCGGGGATCTGGTGAGGGACGTGTCCCGCCTGGTGGAGCTGCACCTGCGCTTCCACGGTTACGGGACGGGTGAGTGGACCGACTCCGCGGTGCGTCGTTACGTCCGGGACGCCGGACCGCTGCTGCAGCGGCTGCACAAACTGACACGCTCGGACTGCACCACGCGCAACAAGCGCAAGGCGAACGCTCTCTCCCGGGCGTACGACGGGCTGGAGGAGCGGATCGCCCTGCTGCAGGAGCAGGAGGAGCTGGAGTCGATCCGTCCGGACCTGGACGGCAACCAGATCATGGAGATCCTCGGCATGAAACCCGGCCCCGAAGTCGGCCGTGCCTACCGGCATCTGCTGGAGCTGCGGCTGGAGCACGGGCCCATGGGATACGACGCGGCGGTCGCGGCCCTCAAGGAATGGTGGGCCGCTCAGAGCTGAGCGGCCCCGGAGCGCCCCGCGGGCACCCGTGTTTCACGTGAAACGTCGACGCTGCGCCGTGAGCCCGAGCGCCACCAGGGCGTAGATCACGGCGACCGTGACCACCAAGAGCTCCGAGCGGCCGTCTCGGGGAAGTATCAGCGCGGCGACGCCCGCAGCGCCGACGAAGGCGACGTTGAAGAGCATGTCGTAGAGGGAGAAGACCCTGCCGCGGTAGGCGTCGTCCACCGAGGACTGCACCACGGTGTCGGTGGCGATCTTCGAACTCTGGGTCACCAGCCCCAGGACGAAGGCGGCCACCAGCATCGGCCCCGCGGCGAAAGTCAACGCCAGAGCGGGCTCCAGCACCGCGGCCGCCGCGGCGCACACGGCCATCCAGCTCATCTCCGTGAGGCGTCCGACGACCACGGGGGTGAGCACGGCAGCCGCCAGAAAGCCGACGCCCGATACCACCACGGCAATACCGAGCCAGCGCAGACCCTGCTCCCCCTCGCCCGCGCCGTCCCCCCAGGTGTGACGGGCGAGCATCAGCACCATCACGGTCAGGGCGCCGTAGCAGAAGCGCATCAGCGTCATCGCCGTGAGTGCCCGCGCCGCCGTACGACGCTGCGACAGGTGCCGCAGCCCGGCCACCAGTCCCCGGGCTGTCCCGACCACGGCGGCGGTGATCCGCGGCTGGACCTGGTGGGGGTCGGGGCCGAGGAGGTCCCGGCCCATACGGAGCGCGGCCAGTCCGGCGAGCAGGTACACCGCCGAGCCGAACAGCATCACCACCGCGTCCGCGGCAGGGCCGCTGGGAACGACGAGGCGCACCAGGAACGCCACTGCGCCGCCGGCCGTGGCGGCGACGGTGCCCGCGGTGGGAGAGACCGAGTTGCCGATCACCAGCCGGTCCTCGTCCACCACCCGGGGCAGGGCCGCCGAGAGTCCTGCCAGGATGAAGCGGTTCACCGCGGTCACCGACAGCGCGGCGAGGTAGAACAGCCACTGCGGCACCTGGACGATGAGCAGTGCGGCCGTCGCCGAGGCCATCAGGGCGCGGAGCAGGTTGCCGAAGAGCAGCACCTGCCGCCGTCGCCAGCGGTCCAGGAGGACGCCGGCGAACGGTCCGAGTACCGAGTACGGGAGCAGCAGCACCGCCATCGCCGAGGCGACTGCTGCCGCCGAGGTCTCGCTCTGCGGCGAGAAGACCACGTGTGTGGCCAGGGCCACCTGGAAGACTCCGTCGGCGAGTTGGGACAGCAGTCGCACGCTGAGGAGACGACGGAAGCCCGGGAATCTCAGCAGGGTGCGGAGATCACTGACCAGTGACATGCGCTCAGCCTCACACACGTTTCACGTGAAACATCGCGCACCCTGCCTGTCGTTTCAGCCCGCCTGGCGAGTCCCCCAGCGAACCAGGGAGTTCTCGAACGGTGCGGGGGTCCGGGCGGACCGGGCCCGCCGCCCCAGGACGAAACGGTCCGGGGCGTGGTCCAGAGGACCGCCCGACGGGTCGTCCGAGCCGTCCCGGCGCACCGGATCGTGTTCGGGGCGGAGCACGTCCCGCACGACCATCGCACACAGGTACAGGGTGCCGATCAGGTGTGCGGCAATGGCCAGTTGGTAGCCCTCGGTCGGCAGGCCCTGGTGGGCGTCCCCGCTGCCGGTCCAGGCCAGGTACATCCAGATGCCCAGGAAGTAGACGACCTCACAGGACTGCCAGATCAGGAAGTCCCGCCAGCGGGGACGGGCCAGTGCGGCCAGCGGGATCAGCCACAGCACGTACTGGGGCGAGTAGACCTTGTTGGTGAGTACGAAGAGAGCGAGCACGAGGAAGGCGAGCTGGGCGAACCGCGGCCGGCGAGGCGCGAAGAAGGTCAGTGCGGCGATCCCGGCGCACCCGGCCAGTACCAGCAGGATCGCCCAGGTGTTCACGCTCTCGCCGTCCAGAGCGATGCCGGTGCGCTGGGAGATGATCAGCCAGAACGAGCCGAAGTCCACAGGGCGCTCCTGGCTGAAGGTGTAGAACTTCGACCAGCCCTGCGGTGCGCCGAGCATCACCGGCAGGTTCACCGCCGCCCACGACAACGCGGCCCCGCCCAGCGCGGCGCCGAACGCCCGCCACCGCCCGGCACGCCAGCACAGCACCAGCAGCGGTCCCAGCAGGAGGACCGGATACAGCTTCGCCGCCGTGGCCAGCCCGAGCAGCACGCCCGCGCCGAGCGGACGGCCGCGCGCCCACAGCAGCATGCCGACGGCGGTCAGCGACACGGCGAGCAGATCCCAGTTGATCGTCGCGTTCAGCGCGAACGCCGGGGCGAGCGCCACCAGGAGGGCGTCCCAAGGGCGGCGCCGGTGCGTCCATGCGACACTCACCGCGATCACCACCGCGCACACCATCAGCATCCCGGCGTTGACCAGCCAGTAGATCTGCTCACGCTCGACGATGTCGCCGCCTCCCGGTGTCATCCAGGCGGCGACCTTCATGAAGACGCCGGTGAGCACCGGATACTCCAGGTACTCCATGCCGCCGGAGGTCTCCGCGGGGATGCGGTCGAAGTACGGCGTGAGGCCGTCGGCGAAGCCGCGCCCGTTGTACAGGTGCGGGATGTCGGAGTAGCAGGCGTGCACGTATTGCGTCGTCTGCCCGTAGAACCAGCCGCCGTTGTAGCACGGCAGCTTCTGCACCATGCCGAGCGCGAACAGCCCGATCATCACCAGCGCGATCACCCGCACCGGAGACCACCATCCCCGGCCCGTCAGGGCGCGGCGTCCGACCGGGCCGCCGAACAGCTCGCTGCCGGCGGCGGCCACCTCGTCCTGCTCGGTGGGGCGCACCGGCTCTCGGGGGTCGTCGTCCGCCCGCTCGGGCTGCTGCTCGGTGTGCACGGTCGTCATGCGCACATCCTGCCCCATGGGCCTACACCGGAATGCGGGAAGCCCCGGCCGGGACGATCCCGGCCGGGGCTTCCAGGTGCTCGACGCAGCGGCTACTCCTCCTGGATGCGGCCCCGCGTGTCGTTGTCCGGGCCGCCGAAGATGCCTCCGTCGTCTCCGCCGGTGGTCCCCTGGTCCGTTCCTTCGGTCGTGCCCTGATCGGCGCCGCCGTTCGTGCCCTGGTTGGCGCCGCCGTCCTGGCCGCCGCCGGGACCGGTCGTGGTGCCCTCGTCGTCACAGCCCCACCACTTGTCGCACGACCCGGTCGGCGAGGGGGTGACGCTGGGAGACGGGGTGGTGGGCACCGACGGCGACGGCGTCGGGTTCGACTCCGAGGGCGACGGGCTCGGCTCCGGCGACTCGGTCGGGCAGGCGCCGTGTGCGCAGTACTCCTCGGCCGTGATCGGGGGAGCCTCGGGGAACGGCAGCTGCTCCTTGCCCTCCAGGGCCTTGCCCATGTAGCTGCCCCAGATCTCCGCCGGGAACGAGGCACCATGAATGGTCGGCTTCCCGGCCGTGCCGTACATCTCCAGGAACTTCGGGTTCGCCGGGTCGGACCGCCACATGCCGATCGAGGTGGACAGCTGCGGGGTGTAGCCCGTGAACCACGCCTGCTTGTTGCCGTCCGTGGTACCGGTCTTGCCCGCGACCGGACGCCTGCCCATGTAGTCCATGACCGCCGTGCCCGTGCCGTCTTTCACGACGTCCACCAGCATGTCCGTGACGGTGTCCGCGGTGCTCGGGTCGAAGGCCCGCTTCTGGCCCGGGTTGTGCTGGTACACCCGCTTGGAGCCGTCCTTGACCTCCTTCACCGCGTACGTGTCGTTCTGCAGACCGCTGTTTGCGAAGGTGGCGTAGCCGTTCGCCATCTCGACGGCGGTCGGGCTGGAGATGCCGAGGGCGAACGCCGGTGTGGGGTTCTCCATCAGCCCGCGCTCGCTGACTCCGGCGTCGAGGGCCGCCTCCTTGACCTCCTCCAGCCCCACGTCCATGGCGAGCTGGATGAAGGGCGTGTTGGCGGAGACCTTCATCGCCTCGCGCAGGGTGATCTCCTCGTAGTCGGTGTCGCCCTCGTTCGGTGTGTACTGCGGTTCACCGTCGCCGTTGAGCCACGTCTCGCCGGCGTAGTCCAGCAGTTTGATCTTGCTGTCGCCGTCGTAGACCGTCTTCGGGGAGACCTCGATCCGGTCCTCGGGGCCCTGGTCCTCGCCGAGATCCGGGTCGCGGATGCCGTTCTCCAGCGCGGCGGCCATCACGTACGGCTTGAACGTGGAGCCCACGCCGGCTCCCGTCCTGCCGGCGTTGCTGCGGAAGTGCTCGGTGGCCGAGGTGCCGCCGTAGACCGCCATGATGGCGCCGTCCTCCGGCCGCACGGAGGCGCCGCCGAACTGGACGAACTTGTCCTCCTCGCGCTTGTCCGGCTTGAGGTTGTCCTTCCGCACCTTCTGGACGGTCTTCTCCAGAGCCTGCACCTTCTTCTTGTCGAAGGTGGTGTAGATCTGGTAGCCGCCGTCGTCCAGTTGCTTCTTGGTGAGCGTCGAGTCCGGGTCGTTGAGGACGTCGTTGTTGGCCAGCTCGACCAGGTAGCCGATCTGTCCCTCCAGGGAGGACGCCCGCTCCGGCTCCTTGGGGTCCGGGAACTTCTTCGCGAGCAGTTCCTGCCGCTCCGACGCCGGGATCTCGCCCGTCTCGACCTGCCGCTTGAGGATCCAGCTCCAGCGCTTCTCGGCGCGGGCCCGGTTCTTCTCCGGGGCCTGTGCGGGGCTGACGGCCTGCGCCTCGCCTCCGGCGGGGTCGTGCAGGTTGGGGCCGTTCAGCAGGGACGCCATGAAGGCGGCCTCGCTGCGGTCCAGCTCTTCGGCGTTCTTGCCGTAGTAGGCCTGGGACGCGGCCTGGATGCCGTAGGCGCCGCGGCCGTAGTAGGCGGTGTTCAGGTAGCCGGCGAGGATGTCCTGCTTCTCCATCTGGGCGTCCACCTTGATGGAGATCAGCAGCTCCTTCGCCTTGCGGGTGAGCGTCTGATCCTGGTTCAGGTAGGTGTTCTTCACGTACTGCTGGGTGATGGTGGAACCGGACTGGGTCTGCCCACCCGTCGCCATCCGGAAGGCGGCGCGTGCGATGCCCCCGGGGGAGATGCCCGAGTCCTCGTAGAACGTCTCGTTCTCCGCGGAGATGACGGCGTCCTTCATCGTCTCCGGGATCTCTTCGAAGGTGATGACCTGCCGGTTCTTGCCCGTGCCGTGGTCCACCATGCGGGAGCCGTCGGACCAGTAGTACACGTTGGACTCGGAGGTGGCGTCGACGTTCTTCACGTCCGGCACCTCGACCATCGCGTAGGCGACGCCGGCCAGCCCCAGCATCAGCGCGCAGAAGCCGACGAAGGTGCCCAGCCACTGCTTCCAGGAGGGCGTCCAGCGGCGCCAGCCGTACTTGCCGGAGCGCGGGTAGTCGATGAAGCGCTTCGTGCCCTCGTGCTGCATCGTGCGCGCCCGCTGGCGGGCCGCTGCGCGCCCGCCGACCGCCGCTCCCGCGGCGGCGCCGGCGCTCGCGGCGCGTCGTCTGCCGCCGCGCTGCGCCGCGCGGCGGGCCTCGGCCCGGCCGCCCGGGCGGGGGGCGCCCACGAGGGTTTCGTCGCCGCCTCCGCTCCGGTGTCCGGCGTACCCGCCGGGGGGCCCGGGGGTCATGCGGTCCGGGCCCGCTCCGTAGGCGCGCGAGGTCGCCTGGTTCGGTGGTGCGGCGCGCCGGCCCTGCGGGGCCTGGGGCGGCTGCTGCGCGCGTCGACCGCGCCCCTGCGGCGGCTTACGACGGTGCTCGCTCATGGGAAACAGCTACTCCTCGGGCAGGCGACACTCGCGCCTGAAGGCGGCAGTTCACGTTGGTCCCCCCATCAGTGCGGCCGTGGAACCGGATCGATCCGGCGCGGGGCCGCACTGCACCCAGGACGAGGACGCCCGGCGGGGGCTCTCGGTTCCCGGTCTGGTCTGCACGCGGACAGACTACGCAGCCCCAAAACCCCCTTCTGTCGACATTCACCCCATCCAGTGCAACTCGCCTGCTGTGAATACGTGATGTGCGTCCCGTCACGCACGCATCCCCCGTCCCGCCCTTGCCGAAGGTACCCCGGTCGTTCTATCGTCGTGATGTATCGACTCGATACATCACGGTGCTACATCGTCCGGCGAACGCCGGGAGGAGGTGACGGCGGGCCATGAGCAGACGCTCCGGCATCCTCGAGTTCGCCGTCCTCGGTCTGCTCCGCGAGTCCCCGATGCACGGATACGAGCTGCGCAAGCGGCTCAACACCTCGCTCGGTCTGTTCCGCGCCTTCAGCTACGGCTCGCTGTACCCGTGCCTGAAGACGCTGGTCCAGCAGGGCTGGTTGACAGAGGAGCCGGGGACGCCGCCGGAGGACCCCCTCTCGGCGCCCCTCACCGGCAGACGGGGCAAGATCGTCTACCGGCTGACGGCCGAGGGGAAGGAGCACTTCGAGGACCTGCTCGCCCAGACCGGCCCCGACGCCTGGGAGGACGAGCACTTCGGCATCCGCTTCGCCTTCTTCGGCCAGACCTCCCGCGACGTGCGGATGCGCGTCCTGGAAGGCCGACGCAGCCGTCTCGAGGAGCGGCTGGACCGCATGCGCGCCTCGCTCGCCCGCACCCGCGAGCGCCTGGACGACTACACCCTCGAACTTCAGCGACACGGACTCGAGTCCGTGGAGCGCGAGGTCCGCTGGCTCAACGAGCTCATCGAGAGCGAGCGGACCGGGCGCACCTCCCGGCGCGAAACGGCACCGGAGGAGCGCAGCACGCAGGACAAGGGCGGTCTGCCCCGGCACCGGGGTGGAACCCCGCCGGATCCGTCCGAGGACACCGATTGAGGGCCGTGCACCCTGCACGACCCGAGACGAGATTCGAACAAGGAGCAACCGGAATGGGTTCGGTTCGCGTAGCCATCGCCGGCGTCGGCAACTGCGCCGCCTCGCTGGTGCAGGGCGTCGAGTACTACAAGGACGCCGACCGGGACAGCAAGGTCCCCGGCCTGATGCACGTCCAGTTCGGGGACTACCACGTCTCCGACATCGAGTTCGTGGCGGCTTTCGACGTCGACGCGAAGAAGGTCGGCCTCGACCTCGCCGACGCCATCGGCGCCAGCGAGAACAACACCATCAAGATCTGCGACGTGCCCTCCACCGGCGTCGCCGTTCAGCGCGCGGAGACGCACGACGGTCTGGGCCGCTACTACCGGGAGACCATCGAGGAGTCCGACGAGACCCCGGTCGACGTCGTCAAGGCCCTCAAGGACACCCGCGCCGACGTGCTGATCTGCTACCTGCCGGTCGGCTCCCAGTCCGCCGTCGAGTACTACGCCCAGGTCGCCCTCGACGCCGGGGTCGCCTTCGTCAACGCGCTGCCGGTCTTCATCGCCGGCACCAAGGAGTGGGCCGACAGGTTCACCGAGGCGGGCGTCCCGATCGTCGGCGACGACATCAAGTCCCAGGTGGGCGCCACCATCACGCACCGGGTGATGGCCAAGCTCTTCGAGGACCGCGGCGTCATCCTGGACCGCACGATGCAGCTCAACGTCGGCGGCAACATGGACTTCAAGAACATGCTCGAGCGTGAGCGCCTGGAGTCCAAGAAGATCTCCAAGACCCAGGCCGTCACCTCCCAGATCCGCGACCGCGAGCTGGGCGAGAACAACGTCCACATCGGTCCGTCCGACTACGTCGCCTGGCTCGACGACCGCAAGTGGGCGTACGTCCGGCTCGAGGGCCGCGCCTTCGGCGACGTGCCGCTCAACCTGGAGTACAAGCTGGAGGTCTGGGACTCCCCGAACTCCGCCGGTGTGATCATCGACGCTCTGCGCGCCGCGAAGATCGCCAAGGACCGGGGCATCGGCGGCCCGATCCTCTCCGCGTCCTCCTACTTTATGAAGTCCCCGCCGGTGCAGTACTTCGACGACGAGGCCCGCGAGAACGTCGAGAAGTTCATCCGCGGCGAGGTCGAGCGCTGACCCGCTGACAGCCCACGCCGCGAGGGGCCGGTGCCACAGGCACCGGCCCCTCGCGGCGTTCGTCGTTCGTCGGAGGCCGGATGCCGGACGACCCGTCCCGCGTCAGCGGTCCACCGTCCGGTCCACCGCCGTCGTCGTGTGCCGCAACTGCGCCACCAGCTCCTCGCCCACCTTGGGCTCGGGCGCGTCGTCCGGCACGAACAGGATCGACACCTGCATGTGCGGAGGCTCCGCGAACCACCGCTGCTTGCCGCCCCACAGGAACGGCGACAGGTTGCGGTTGACCGTGGCCAGCCCGGCCCGCGCGACCCCCTTGGCCCTCGACGTCATGCCCTGGAGCGCCTTCGGGGACTCCAGGCCGACGCCGTGCGACGTACCGCCGGCCACCACCGCGAGCCAGCCGTCGCCCGCGGCCCGCTGCTGCCGATAGCCGAACCGGTCGCCCTTCGCCACCGGCGTCACGTCCAGCACCGCTCCCCGGTACTCCGTCGCCGCGTGGTCGCCCAGCCACAGCCTCGTGCCGATCCGCGCCCGGAACCGGGTCTGCGGGAACTGCTGCTGGAGGCGCGCGAACTCCTCCGCGTGCAGGTGGGAGACGAACATGGTGTGCAGCGGCAGCCGCGCCGCACGCAGCCGGTCCATCCAGCCGATGACCTCGTCCACCGCGTCCGACCCGTCGGTACGGTCCAGCGGCAGGTGGATCGCGAAGCCCTCCAGCCGCACCTCGTCTATGGCGGCGTGCAGCTTGCCCAGGTCCTCCGGCGTGACGCCGTGCCGCTTCATGCTGCTCATGACCTCGATGACGACGCGCGCCCCGCGCATCAGCCCGACCCCCTCCACCGAGGACACCGACCGGATCACCCGGTCGGGCAGCGGCACCGGCTCCTCGTTCCGCCGGTAGGGGGTGAGGACGAGCAGGTCGCCGCTGAAGAAGTCCTTCGTGCGGGCGGCCTCGTAGGTGGTGCCGACCGCGAGGACGTCCGAGCCGAAGCGGGTGGCCTCCTCGGCGAGCCGCTCGTGTCCGAAGCCGTAGCCGTTGCCCTTGCAGACCGGGACGATCCCGGGGAACTGCTGGAGCACCGACTGCTGGTGCGCCCGCCAGCGTTCGGTGTCGACGTAGAGGGTGAGCGCCATGGCTGGTGCGGGGCCTTTCTTCTCGTCAGGTCGTCAGGCGGCCGTCGGGGCGGCCAGGGGGCCGGAGCGACGGCTCGGGGGTCGGTCGTCGGGGCGTCAGCGCCGGGACATGTAGATGTCCAGCGCCTTGTGCAGCAGCTTGTTGAGCGGGAAGTCCCACTCGCCCAGGTACTCGGCAGCCTGCCCGCCCGTGCCCACCTTGAACTGAACCAGCCCGAAAAGGTGGTCCGACTCGTCGAGCACGTCGCCGATGCCGCGCAGGTCGTACACGCTCGCCCCGAGTGCGTACGCGTCCTGCAGCATGCGCCACTGCATCGCGTTGGACGGGCGCACCTCCCGCTTGTGGTTCGCGGACGCACCGTACGAGTACCAGACGTGGCCGCCCACGACGAGCATCGTCGCCGCCGCCACGGCCTCCCCCTCGTGCGTGGCGAAGTACAGCCGCATCCGGTTCGGGTCCTCGCCGTTCAGGACCTTCCACATGCGCTGGAAGTACGCCAGCGGTCGCGGCCGGAACCGGTCCCGCTCCGCGGTGACCTCGTACAGCCGCTGCCACTCGGCCAGGTCGTCGTATCCGCCCTGCACCACCTCGACGCCGGCCTTGTCCGCCTTCTTGATGTTGCGTCGCCAGAGCTGGTTGAAGCCCCTGTGCACCTCCTCCAGCGTCCGCCCCTCCAGCGGCACCTGGAAGACGTACCGGGGCTGGACGTCGCCGAAGCCGGCGCCCCCGTCCTCGCCCTGCTGCCAGCCCATCCGGCGCAGCCGGTCCGCGACCTCGAAGGCACGCGGTTCGATGTGCGTGGCCTCGACGTCGCGGAGCCGCTTCACGTCCGGGTCCTGGATGCCCTTCTTGATCGCGGGGGCGTCCCAGCGCCGGATCACCACGGGCGGACCCATCTTCACGGAGAAGGCGCCGGCCTGCTTCAGATGCGCCAGCATCGGCCTGAGCCAGTCCTCCAGGTTCGTCGCGTACCAGTTGATGACCGGGCCCTCGGGCAGGTAGGCGAGGTAGCGCTTCACCTTCGGGAGCTGCCGGTACAGCACCAGCCCGGCCCCGACGAGCTGCCCGTCGCGGTCGAACCAGCCCAGGTTCTCCGAGCGCCACTCGTTCTTCACCTCGGCCCAGGCCGGCACCTGCATGTGACTCGCCGAGGGCAGACTCTGCACGTACGCCAGGTGCTGCTCTCGGCTGATGGTCCTCAGGGTCAGGCTCATGGGGGACGCTCCTGTAGGCACAACGTGGAAACACCCCCGGCCCTACTGCGGCGGAGGCTCGCCGGAAGCCTACTGCGCGGTGCCCCGCGCCGTACCAGGCGCACGCCACGCTCACGCCCCGAAACGTCCCGCACCGCCCACGACGTCCCGCACCGCCCACGACGTCCCGCACCGACCCGGCGCGGCAGGCGTCAGCCCAGCACGCCGCCGAACGGGCCGCCGTACGCGAAGCCCAGCAGCAGACCGAACGCCGAAGCACCCAGGCCGATGATCAGGAGGAAACGCTCCCCCAGCGTCGCCGAGACGTACTGTCCCCAGCCCGCCGCGACCACGCCCACGATCCCCACCCACGAGGCGACCAGGTGCAGGTCCGCCACCTCGAACTGGGTGAGCAGGCCGGTCAGCAGCGCCACCGCGCCGAGCACCAGCGCCGCCGCGGCGAGGGTGTTCTCGACGGGATGCGTCCTGCCGTCGGTGTTGAGGAGGCCGAGGAGGCCGTGACCGTGCGAAGCCTGCTGCGTCCGTGCTGCCTGTGCCATGGGGCACCTCCGTCGCCGGGAAACACCGGACACCCGGAAACTCCGGGCCATCCCGGACGCGAGCCGGCGCCCGGCCCGAAGGGACCGCCCGCGGCGGCTCCCCGGGCCCGCACCGCGCCGCCCTCCGGGGCCACGCAGTATGACGCCGGTCACACCCGTGGTGTACAGCTTGCGGCGATACGTGGCCGGATTTCAACCGGACGCCGCAGTGCGGGTACTCTGTACGGTCTGCACCCGACGTCCGCCGGCCCACGCCGGAGAGGCCCCGCGAAGGCGCGTCCCACGGGACCACGGTGCGGAAACGCATACGAACCTCCTGCCACGGAACGACCGTGGCCGCCGAGTCCAGAGGAGGTGGGTTCACACATGCGTCACTACGAGGTGATGGTCATCCTCGACCCCGATCTCGATGAGCGTTCTGTCTCCCCGCTGATCGAGAACTTCCTTTCCGTTGTCCGCGAGGGCAAGGGCAAGGTCGAGAAGGTCGACACCTGGGGCCGTCGTCGTCTCTCCTACGAGATCAACAAGAAGCCCGAGGGCATCTACTCGGTCATCGACCTGCAGGCCGAGCCCGCGCTCGTCAAGGAGCTCGACCGTCAGATGAACCTGAACGAGTCCGTGCTCCGGACCAAGGTCCTGCGTCCCGAGACCCACTGACCCGCCGGTCCCCGCACGGGGGCCGAACGAGTAGCACCAAGCAGCCAGCAGCACCGCCGAGAGGTTCACCCATGGCAGGCGAGACCGTCATCACGGTCGTCGGCAATCTCGTCGACGACCCCGAGCTGCGCTTCACCCCCTCCGGTGCGGCGGTCGCGAAGTTCCGCGTCGCGTCCACTCCCCGCACCTTCGACCGGCAGACCAACGAGTGGAAGGACGGCGACAGCCTGTTCCTCACCTGCTCGGTCTGGCGGCAGGCGGCGGAGAACGTCGCCGAGTCCCTCACCAAGGGCACCCGCGTCGTCGTGACGGGCCGGCTGAAGCAGCGGTCCTACGAGGACCGCGAGGGCATCAAGCGCACGGTCATCGACCTGGACGTCGACGAGGTCGGCGCCAGTCTGCGCAACGCCACCGCGAAGATCACCAAGACCACCGGGCGCGGTGGCCAGGGTGGCGGTGGCTGGGGCGGCGGCCAGGGCGGCCCCGGTGGCGGCGGCCAGCAGGGCGGCGGCGGACCCGCGGGCGACCCGTGGGCGACCGGCGCACCGGCCGGCGGCGGCCAGCAGGGCGGTGGCGGTGGCTGGGGCGGCGGCCCCAGCGGCGGCGGCTACTCGGACGAGCCGCCCTTCTGACGGCCCTGCGGGGCCCGAGGAAGGCGCAGCTCACGCTGCACACTTCTTGAACTCACTGGAGAGAGACCATGGCGAAGCCGCCTGCTCGCAAGCCGAAGAAGAAGGTTTGCGTCTTCTGCAAGGAAAAGATCAAGTACGTCGACTACAAGGACACGAACCTGCTGCGGAAGTTCATCTCCGACCGCGGCAAGATCCGTGCCCGCCGGGTCACCGGCAACTGCACCCAGCACCAGCGTGACGTCGCCACGGCCGTGAAGAACAGCCGTGAGATGGCGCTGCTCCCCTACACCTCGACCGCTCGCTAAGGAAAGGGTGACCACGACATGAAGATCATCCTTACCAACGAGGTCTCCGGCCTCGGCACCGCCGGCGAGGTCGTCGAGGTGCGGGACGGCTACGCCCGCAACTACCTGGTCCCGCGTGGCTTCGCCATCCGCTGGACCAAGGGCGGCGAGAAGGACGTCGAGCAGATCCGCCGCGGCCGCAAGATCCGCGAGATCGCCACGATCGAGCAGGCCAACGACGTGAAGGCCCAGATCGAGGGCGTGAAGGTCCGCATGAAGGTCCGCGCCGGCGACGGCGGCCGCCTCTTCGGCTCCGTCACCCCGGCCGACATCGCCACGGCGGTGAAGACCGCGGGCGGCCCGGACGTCGATAAGCGGCGCGTCGAGCTGGGCGCCCCGGTGAAGACGCTCGGCACCCACAAGGTGTCCGTGCGCCTGCACCCGGAGGTCCTCGCCTCCTTCGACATCGAGGTCCAGCCGGCCTGACCGCTGCACTCGCGGTAGCCGACGATCAAGGGCCGCACCCCGCGATGCGGGGTGCGGCCCTTGCGCATGCTCCGGCACGGCCCACCGGCCCACGGCCCACCGGCCCACGGCGCGCCGGCACGCGGCGCGCCGGCACGCGGCGCTCCGACCGATCGGCCGACCGGTACACGGCGGCCGGCGCCGCCCGTGCGGGGAGCCCCCCGCGCTACGCGCGCACCGCCCCCGTGACGACCCAGCGCCCGGAGCGCGCCCGCGCCCACAACGTGGCCAGGCGCATGCCCATCATCAGACCGGCGATCGTCCACCACAGCGCCGTCAGACCGCCGCCGAGCGTCGGTACCAGCAGGACCACCGGCGCGTACACCGCGAGCGTCGCCAGCATCGCCCCCGCAAGGTACGGGCCGTCGCCCGCGCCCATCAGCACGCCGTCCAGGACGAACACCACGCCCGCGATCGGCTGGGTCACCGCCACCACCAGCAGCGCGGCGGCCAGCCGGGCGTGCACGTCGGGGTCGGAGGAGAAGAGCGGCATCAGCAGCGGACGCGCCAGCACCACGGCCGTGCCCAGCACCAGGCCGGACACGACGCCCCACTGCACCATCCGCCGGCACGCGGCCCTGGCGCCCGCCTCGTCCCCCGCGCCCAGGTACCGGCCGATGATCGCCTGCCCCGCGATGGCGATCGCGTCCAGGGCGAAGGCCATCAGCGACCAGATGGTCAGCGTGATCTGGTGCGCCGCCACCTCGGCGTTCCCCAGGCGGGCGGCCACCGCCGTGGCCAGCACCAGGATGGCGCGCAGTGACAGCGTGCGGATCAGCAGCGGCGTCCCGGCCTGGGCGCAGGCCCGGATGCCGGCCAGGTTCGGCCGCAGCGACGCCCCGTACCGTCGCGCCCCCCGCACCACCACGGCCAGGTAGACGGCGGCCATGCCCCACTGGGCCAGGACCGTGCCCCACGCCGAACCGGCGATGCCCCAGCCGAACCCGTACACCAGCAGCAGATTGAGCAGTGCGTTCGCTGAGAAACCGCCGATCGCCACGTACAGCGGGGTCCGGGTGTCCTGGAGGCCGCGCAGGACACCGGTCGCGGCCAGGACCACCAGCATCGCGGGGATGCCGAGCGCGCTGACGCGCAGGTAGGTGGTGGCGTACGGCGCTGCCGTCGGAGAGGCGCCGAACAGCTCCACCAGCGCCGGGGCGCCGGGCAGCACCGCGGCCACCAGCAGGGCGCTGAGCAGCAGGGACAGCCACACGCCGTCCATGCCCTGCCGGATCGCGGCCGGCAGGTCGCCCGCGCCGACCCGGCGGGCGACCGCGGCGGTCGTGGCGTAGGCCAGGAACACGAAGACGTGCACCGCGGTCTGCAGCAGCGTCGCGGCGACGCCGAGCCCGGCGAGTTGCGGGGTCCCGAGGTGGCCCACGATCGCGCTGTCGACCAGAAGGAACAGCGGCTCCGCGACGAGTGCTCCGAAGGCGGGGAGGGCGAGCGCGAGGATCTCGCGGTCGTGGCGGCGCATGCCGGCGGAGCCGCGGGCGGGGCTGGTCATGGGTTCGATTCAAGCATCCACAGGTAATAGCTGCAAGGTGCTTTCATCTCTTACCGACGACTGCGAAGGGTGACGTCCGCTGCGCCGTTCGTCGTGATCTCGCGACCCGGCGGCAGGTTTTTTCCGCGCACAGGCAGTGGATGTCGTTCGTGCAGGTCAGAAGGCGTGCAGGAGGGGTCCGGCCGACTACTCCACAGCCCTGTCCACCGTTCCGTGCACAGCTTCGGCCGACTTCTCCACAGGAACCTCCGTGCTGTCCACAGAGCCTGTGGATAACAGAGTGGAGGAGGCCACCGTGACCCGCCTAACGTAGTCCGGCGCCTGCCTTCCGTTCCCCTCTTCTTCACCGCGTCCTCGGGGCGCCGACACGACGGGCCGGCGCCGCGAAATTGTCAGAGCCGTGCCGTAGGAAGAGGGGGCACTGCGGTGAGGTCCGGACCGGAGGCGACGGGCGGACGGGAGGAGGTGCGGCGTGACCCAGCAGCCGGAACACGTCGAGGATCCCTGGGCCGCGGACTCCGCCCCCGGCGACCGGCTGCCGTCCGTCTCCCAGCAGCGCCGCGGACGTGCGGGCCGCAACGGCTCCGGGGGCTCCGGCGGTCCCGGAGCGGAACAGCACGACCGCGGCTCCGACGGCGGCGTCTGGTCCGGCACCCCCTTCGAGCGGGTGCCCCCGCAGGACCTGGAGGCCGAGCAGTCCGTCCTGGGCGGCATGCTGCTCTCCAAGGACGCCATCGCGGACGTCGTCGAGGTCCTCAAGGGCCACGACTTCTACCGCCCCGCGCACGAGACGGTCTACCAGGCGATCCTCGACCTCTACGCCAAGGGCGAGCCCGCCGACCCCATCACCGTCGCCGCCGAACTCACCAAGCGCGGCGAGATCGGCCGCGTCGGCGGACCCGGCTACCTGCACTCCCTCGTGCAGTCCGTCCCCACCGCCGCGAACGCCGAGTACTACGCCGAGATCGTCCACGAACGGGCCGTGCTGCGCCGCCTCGTCGAGGCCGGCACCCGCATCACCCAGATGGGCTACGCGGCCGACGGCGACGTCGACGAGATCGTCAACTCCGCCCAGGCCGAGATCTACGCCGTCACCGAGGAACGCACCAGCGAGGACTACCTGCCGCTGGCCGACATCATGGAAGGCGCCCTCGACGAGATCGAGGCCATCGGCTCCCGCAGCGGGCAGATGACGGGCGTCCCCACCGGCTTCACCGACCTCGACTCCCTCACCAACGGCCTCCACCCCGGCCAGATGATCGTCATCGCGGCACGCCCCGCCATGGGTAAGTCCACCCTCGCCCTGGACTTCGCCCGGGCGTGCTCCATCAAGAACAACCTGCCGAGCGTGATCTTCTCGCTCGAGATGGGCCGGAACGAGATCGCGATGCGCCTGCTGTCCGCCGAGGCGCGGGTGGCGCTGCACCACATGCGGTCCGGGTCGATGACGGACGAGGACTGGACCCGCCTGGCCCGCCAGATGCCGTCGGTGACGGACGCGCCGCTGTACATCGACGACTCGCCGAACCTGTCGATGATGGAGATCCGGGCCAAGTGCCGCCGCCTGAAGCAGCGCAACGACCTCCAGCTGATCGTCATCGACTACCTCCAGCTGATGCAGACCGGCGGTTCCCGGCGCCCCGAGAGCCGCCAGCAGGAGGTCTCGGAGATGTCCCGGAACCTCAAGCTCCTCGCCAAGGAACTGGAGGTGCCCGTCATCGCGCTGTCCCAGCTGAACCGTGGCCCCGAACAGCGCACGGACAAGAAGCCGATGGTCTCCGACCTGCGTGAGTCGGGAAGCATCGAGCAGGACGCCGACATGGTGATCCTGCTGCACCGCGAGGACGCCTACGAGAAGGAGTCCCCCCGCGCCGGCGAGGCCGATCTCATCGTCGCCAAGCACCGCAACGGCCCGACCGCGACCATCACCGTGGCCTTCCAGGGCCACTACTCCCGCTTCGTCGACATGGCCGGCGGCATGTGAGACCTGCGGCAGGTTCGCCGATCCCGTTGTCGGCTTCTGCCCCGTCGTGACCTGACGAGGGCAGTCCTGCGGCTCCGGCTCACTCCGCTACGGGCAGGCACTCGGCGAGCAGGCCGACGATGTCGCGCCAGGCCCGCTGGGCGTGCTGCGGGTGGTGGCCGACGCCGGGGAGCACGGTCTGGTCGACCGTGGGGTGGTGGAAGGCGTGCAGGGCGCCTCCGTAGACCACGAGGCGCCAGTCGACGCCCGCGGCCTGCATCTCGGCGGCGAAGGCGTCCCGTTGCTCAGGGGGCATGATCGGGTCCTCCGATCCGACCCCGGCCCACACCGGGCAACGGATGCGCGCCGCCCCGCCCGGCCGACCGGTGGTCAGTGCGTTGACCGTCCCGATCGCCCGCAGGTCGACGCCGTCGCGCCCGAGTTCCAGCACGATCGCGCCCCCGGTGCCGTAGCCGATGGCGGCGATCCGGCCGGGGTCGGTCCGCGGTTCGGCACGCAGCACTTCGAGCGCCGCATGGCCGATGTTCCGCATCCGGTCGGGGTCGGCGAGCAGCGGCATGCAGCGCGCCAGCATCTCCTCGGGGTCGGTGAACCAGCGTCCGCCGTGGATGTCGAAGGCCAGCGCCACATACCCCAGTTCGGCCAGGGCGTCGGCACGTCGGCGCTGGAAGTCGTTCAGCCCCGGCCCCTCGGGCCCGATCAGCACCGCGGGTCGGCGGCCGGCACCGGCCGGGAGCGCGAGGTGCCCGATCATCGTCAAGCCGTCGGCCGGGTACTCGACCGTCCGCGTGGTAACAGTCGTCATGAAACGGGACAGTAGTGACCGTCGAGCCCGGTCGGGCCGGTCTTCACCGTCGGCGGAACAGCGTGGCTGCGGGCCCGTGGGTGGGCGCTGCGGGACCTGCTCCTGGCGGGCATCGAAACCGTTGCGGACCAAGCCGTCGGCCATCACCGGTCGTTGACGGAGCCCAGGGCGACCAGCGCGCTCAGGTGAAGCGTTGCCGGGTGGGTTCGTCGGCCGGGAGGAAGGTCTCCATGTGGAGGCCCTCCAGGGTGGCGTCGGTGGGGGTGGTGAGCTGCGCCGAGGTGCTGAAGAAGCGGAGCCGGCCGCCGTCCTCCGTGGTGAGTTCGAGGGCGAGGACCGGGCTGCCGGTCGGCGCGGTCCGGGGGGTGCCCGTGAGGTGTGCCCCGGCCTCCGCGGCCAGGGCGAGGTGGCGCGGGTCGTGGGTGCACTCGGCGCGGTGGACGATCTGGTGGTGCAGGTGCGAGGCCCACTCGGCGAAGTTGCCGATCCGCGGGGCCAGTCCGCCCGGGTGCAGGCACAACCTGATGACGTTGACCGGGGGTTCCAGCAGCTCCGGTGCGCACCCCTTCAGCAGTGCCTCGACGGCGGCGTTGGAGTCGACGACGTCCCAGTAGTCGTCCAGGAGCAGCGCCGGGTAGGGCAGGTGCGCGTCCAGCAGGTTGCGCAGGCCGTCCATGACGACGGCGACCGAGGCGTCGTCCAGGCCGCGGTCCCGGTACTGCGGCGCGTAGCCGCCCGCCAGCAGGAGTCGGTTCCGGTCGCGCAGGGGGACGTCGAGGGAGTCCGCCAGGTGCAGGATCATCTCCGGCGTCGGGTGTGCCCTGCCGGTCTCCACCCGGCTGACGTGCCGCGCCGACACCGAGGAGCGGTTCGACAGCTCCTGTTGGCTGAGGCGGCGGCGTTCCCGCCAGCCGCGCAGCAGGGGGCCGACCTCGCGGGTGTCCGTGGCGGTGCTCATGGCGCCAGCGTAGAGCGCTCCGGCAGGCTCGTCATGACCTCACAGGTCATGGTGCGGCTGCCGTGGGGCGTCCACTGTGGACTCGTCAACGCAGCGAACCAGCCGGAGGAGTGACCATGAACGCGAACGGCGTCGTCGAGGCCTACCTGTCCACGTGGAACTCCGAGGGCGAGCACCGGGCGAAGCTCATCGACGAGCACTGGGCGCCCGAGGTGGCCTACACCGATCCGCTGGCCGAGGTCTCCGGCCACGCGGCGCTCGCCGAACTGATCGAGGGAGTGCACCAGCAGTTCCCCGGCTGTGTGTTCACGCGCGTCGGCGACGTGGACGCCCACCACAGCCAGTTGCGCTTCCGCTGGGGCCTGGGGCCCGAGGGCGTCGAGCCCTCGGTGGTCGGCTTCGACGTCCTGGTCCTGGACGGTGACGGCCGCATCCTCGACGTCCGCGGTTTCCTCGACAAGGTGCCCGCCGGAGCCTGAGCGCGGCCCGTCGGCTCGGGTACCGCGGGCAGATCCCCCGAGGACGGGGGATCTGCCCGCGTCCGGCTGTGGGGACGGCCGGCGCAGGGGCACGAGGGGGAAGTCCCGTCACGAGGGCCCGTGTCGGGTACGGGACAGCGCGGCGGCCGCGGCGAGGGTGAGGGCGGCGGCGGTGCCCATCTGGACGCGGTGGTCGAGTGTGGCGACCATCGCGGAGCCGATCAGCAGGGCGATGCCCGTGGGGACGTAGAGGAGCGTGTGGGCGGTGGCGGCGACCCGGCCGACGAGGTGGTCGGGGGTCTCGCGCTGCACGGCGGTCATCGCGGCGATGAGGGGGACGGGCAGGCCGACGCCGATCAGGAGGCTGCCGGCCAGCACCGCCGGAGTGGAGGGCGTCGCACGGGCGAGGAGGCCGACGGCGAACACCACGACGGTGCAGACGACGACGCGCCGTTCGGGGAAGCGGCGCAGCAGGGCGCCGGTGCAGAGGCCGACGGCGACGGAACCGGCGCCCTGCACGGCGGTCAGGACGCCTGCGAACGCGGGGGCCCGGTCCAGAGCGTGGTCGATGAGGGCGAAGGTCGCCGCACTGCTGAGGCCGGCGGCGGCCATCGCTGTGCCGCCGGTGAGGACGAGGGGCCGCAGCGCCGGGTGTCCCCACAGGTAGCGGGCTCCTGCGGCGGTCCCGGTGGTACGGGTGCCGTCCGGTGGCGGGGGCGTGGCCGCGGGCGGGTGGCGTCGTGGCAGCCGGATGAGGGCGAAGGCGGCTGCGGCGAGTACGAAGGTGACGGCGTCCAGCAGGGCGACGGCGTGCCCGCCGAAGGCGGTGAAGAGGGCCGCTCCCGCGAGGGGCGCGAGGAGTTTGGCGCTCTCGGTGACGGTGCGTACCAGGCCGTTGAGGTCGCCGCGCAGCTCCGGCGGTACGACGGCGGGGACGAGGGCGGCCTCGGCCGCGTCGGAGACGACGGCTCCCGTGCCGACGAGGGTCAGCACGGCGAACAGCAGCCAGGTGTCGTGCGGGGCGTGGACGAGGAGGGGGAGGAGCAGCGTCGCGGCCAGCAGGAGGTGGACGGCGACCATCAGGCGGCGGCGGGGGAGGCGGTCGGCGAGTGCGCCCAGCGCGGGCCCGGCCAGGGCGGGCAGCCAGAAGCAGAAGGTGACCAGGGCGGCGAGGCCGTCGGAGCCGGTGAGCACCTTGACCCAGATGCCGGCGGCCAGCGCCATCGCGGAGTCGCCGAAACCGGAGACCAGGACGCCGCCGAGGTACAGCCCGGCGTTGCGGTCGCGGAGGACGCGGAGCGTCTGCCATGCCATCCGGTCGGCCCTCCTGCGGTGGCCGTCCCGGTGACGACCTACTCCCAATGTAATGATTGGGGGTGGCGTCTGTCGACGGCTACGGTGGGGACGTGACCGAGACCGATCCCGTACTGCGCGCGCTCGCCCATCCGCTGCGACTGCGGATGATGACGCTGATGTGGCCCGGCCCGCTGTCCGCCGCCGAACTCGCACGCGAACTGGAGGTCTCCCACGCGCTGGCAAGCCAGCATCTGCGGCAGCTTCGCGACGCGGGGCTGGTGGAGATGGCGGAGGAACGCGTCCGTCGCGGGGGCCGCGAGCGCCGCTACGCCGCCGTACGGGGACGGCCGCTGTCCGCACAGCGGGAGGGCGCGGTGCTGTTGGCCGAAACGTTGGCGCACACCCTGAGGGAGCGGATCGCCCGCCGCGACCCGGAGGGCGACGGCGTCACCTCGGACGCGGAACTGTGGGTGGACCCGCAGGTGTGGGAGGACGCCCGGCGGGCGCTCGTCGAGGCCACCGACGCCCTGCACGCCGCCGCTCGCCCGCCCCGTACGGAGGGCACGATGCCGGTGGGGCTGTCCCTGATGGCGTTTCCCCTGCGGCGGCCCGGCGCCGCCGACTAGACTGCGCGGGCCCGAAGCCGCAACTCTTTCTTGCGGCTTCGGGCCCATCTGCCGGGTCCTTACGGCTGCCGCAGCACCGGAAGGCGTGTCCCCGCGCTCCACCGCTCCAGCAGGCGCCGGTGGACGGCGGTGACGCCGTGGCGGACGGCGAGGTCCGTCGCGGCAGGGGTGAAGGTCGCCGTCGTCACGAAGAGAGCGACGTCCGCGTCGTACTCCACCCGCGCCATGCCGATGAACTTCTGCATCTCGCCGCTCTCCACGCGGCGGAACGGTGCGAAGTGCTTGCACTGCACGACGAGCGTGCGGCCGTCGGCCGTACGCCCGACGAGGTCGGCGCTCAGGTCGCTGTTGCTGCTGGTGTTGGCGACGCTCGGGCACCCGTCGCGGCGGCACAGGCCGGCGACGTGGTCCTCGAACTCCCGCCAGGTCATGGCGTCCATCGCCGCCATGCCGCCGTCGGGCATTCGCGCCCGCAGAGCCCGGTCGATGCGCGTGATCTCCCCGCGCATCCCGGAGATCTCCCGCCGGTTCTCGCCGCAGACCTCGATCATGTGGTTGAGGAGCGGCACGACGGTCTGGCCGATGACCGTCCGGACCGCGTCCTCCGCCACGCGGGCCATCCGCGCGTCCTGCTGTGCGAGCCGGTCGGTGACGGTCCGCTCGATGCGCTCGTCCAGCCACGTCACGAGGCTGTGGAGAACCGAGTCGTCCACAGGCTCGCCCGCCCGCGGGGCGCGTGAGGCCTCCTCGGCGTCGAGCAGGTACCTGCGAATCGCCCGCGCGACTTCACTGTCTCGCAAGAGCATCGCCACGTTGAGCACGGCCCGGCGCGTGTACAGGGTCAGGTTGGAGCGAGGCTGTGGACGACTCTGCTCATAGAGAGACAGGGTGTCTCTCTTAAAGACGTCCAGCTCAGAGCCTCGCAGTACCCGCATGCCGTTCTGTGTGAGCTCTTCGCGATGGCGCTGCATCAGTCGGTTGACGACGCGCTCGCCCACCTCGAAGTAGTCGGCCACCATCCGGGTCGTCACGTGCAGACCGTCCGGCAGCAGGGACAGGGCCCTGACCCTGTCGAGGACGTCCGTGCGTTCCGCGACGCTCGCGCGCAGGGTCTGCGACTCGAGCAGTACGCCTTCGTGCACCATGCGCCATCACTCCCTTCGGGCTCTTCGCCCATGTCAGGGGCTCGCCCTCACGGCGAGCCCTCGAATGGAGTAACGACTGCGAACGTATGAAGACACGAGCGACATACGAGCGTTCTTGCGACTGATCCGCTTCTGTGTCAACTCGCGCTGTGGAGCGACAACTTGAAGCCCACGTGGGAGGCCTCGAAGCCGAGGCGCTCGTAGAAGCGGTGCGCGTCGGTGCGGGTGGCGTCGGAGGTGAGCTGGACCAGGGCGCAGTCCTGGCGGCGGGACTCCTCGATCGCCCACTCGATGAGGCGGGTGCCCAGTCCCGTGCCGCGGGCCGAGCTGTGGACGCGCACGGCCTCGATCAGGGCGCGGGTGGAGCCCTTGCGGGAGAGGCCGGGGATGAGGGTGAGCTGCAGGGTGCCGATGATTCGGCCCTCGTGCTCGGCGACCATCAGGTGCTGGTGGGGGTCGTCGGCGATGTGGGTGAAGGCCGTCTCGTACGGCGTGAGGTCGTCGGGGCTCTCGCGCCGGGCGCCGAGGGCGTCGTCGGCGAGCATGGCGACGAGGGCCCCGAGGTCGTCGCGGGTGGCGCGCCGCATGGTGAAGTCGACGGATGCTGAGGTCATCCCGGCAGCTTAGGCACGTTGTTCGGGCGGCTGGCGGCTGGCGGCTGGCGGGTTGCGGGTTGCGGTCAGCCGAGGGCGACCGAGTAGGGAGCGAAGCGGAGGGCGGGGTCACCGGGGATGTCGGGGGCGGTGCGGACCATCAGGGTGCAGCTGAAGTCGCCGGTCAGGCCGCGAGCACGGAGCCAGTCGCCGAGTTCGGGGTGATGTCCGCCGAGGTCGAAGCGGACGGGGCCCGGTGCGTGGAGGGCGAGGTCGGTGATCAGCTTCTGGGCGGTGGCGGTGTCGTGGGCGACGACCGGGCCGAGGACGGTGGTGCCGTCGTTGGGCCAGGAGGCGGCGAAGCCCGAAAGGGTGCCGTGGGGGTCGTCGGGGTCGTGCGCGACGACGAAGCGGTCGGCGAAGGCCGGGAGGCGGGCGAGGAGTTCGGTGCGGTCGGCGCCGAACGCGCGGGCGTCCAGGGCGCGTACGGCGGCCAGGTCCGCGGCCCGCGCGGGCCGTACGGCGGCGGGCCGGACGTCGTCGCCGTCGACGGGGGTGAACGGGCCGCGCAGCATGCAGGAGGTGCCGACCGGTCTGAAGCCGAGTTCCTCGTAGAGCGGGCGGCCGTTGGGGGTGGCGGAAAGGAACGCTGCGCGGTCGCCGGACTCGGAGAGTGCGTGGCGCATGAGGTGGCGGCCGAGCCCGCGGCGGGCGAAGCGTTCGGCGACGAGGACCATGCTGACGCAGGTGTAGGCGCGCCCGCCGGGGAGTGCGGGGTAAGGGGTGAGGACGAAGGCACCTGCGAGGGCCCCGGGCCGGTGGGGTGCGTCGATGCCGTAGCCGCGGCCCGCGGTGAGGAGCAGGCGCCACTTGTGGGCTTCCCGTCCCCAGCCGCGGGATTCGGCGAGGTCACCGCAGGCGGCGAGGTCGTCGAGGGTGAGCCGGCGGACGTGGGGCCGCAGCAGCTCGGTGGACGCGGTGGGTGAGGAAGTCGTCACGTGCCCAGCGTGCCTGACGGGGCGTCGGGGTGGCCAGGTCTTTTCCGCTCTGGCCTGGTCTTTCTTTCCTGCGGGCTTCCGTACGGCTCGCCGCGACGGTGGTCTTGCGTGCCGGGGCGGCGGCCGCGGCGGGTGCGGCCCCAGGGCTTGAGCACGGAGACGGCGGTCATGAAGAGGTAGAGGGCGAGGGAGACGCTCGGCGGGAAGAGCACTGCGTACGCGTCGACCCTGTCGCCGGCCGTCACGGCGGCGGCCGCACGGTCGAGGGCGGGGCGGAGGGCGAGGAGTGAGGCGGTGCCGGCGACGAGGGTGAGCCAGAACTTCGTCCACACCCAGCGGTACCGCGCCAGGCCCCAGTGGGTGCCGAGGGAGAGGACGAGCCCGGTGGTGAAGGTGAGGAGGGCGAGCGGGGCGACGAGCAGGTCCCCGAAGACGTCCATCGCCCGGTAGGCGACCTCGTCCGTGGCCGGGGACGCGGTGGCGGCTGCGGTGAGGGCGAGGGTCAGGAGGCAGAGCGTGAGACCGAGCCAGGCGGCGGAGGCGGCGACGTGGACGACGAGCAGGGCGCGGCGCAGCGGGCGCGGGAGGGCGGCTCGCGCTCCGGGGGAGGCGGGTGTGGAGGCCATGTGTGCACGGTCCCCGGCGTGGGAGGGGGTGCGCGTCTGCCCGGTGGAGTATCCGCGCCTACTCGCCCGCGAGTACGGGCGGACCGAGGGACCGAGGACCGAGGGGCCGAGTGACCGGCGGGACCCGGGAAGGTGATCTGTGTCTCACTGCACCCGACCAGGTTGTGGAGATGCTGAAACCGTGGCACCTGCATGCGCGGTGTTGTCCGTGTCGCGGAAGGACCGGGTGTGACGGGTGAGCAGAGGTGAACGGTGCGTCAGGGGGTGAACGGGTGTGGAATCGGGGGCCGTGGGGAATTTCCCTCGAATTCCGTGTCCACCAGCGCTGTTCGGACGGCTCGGTGCGGTATCCGGTGGTTCCTGCCGACTTCCCGGTCCGGCTCGCGGGCGGGTGTGTGAAGGGGTGTTCCGGGCTGTGGGGTGCCGTGTCCCCGCAGGGCGAGGAGGGCGATCCGCGCGAGACGTACGAGGTCGTACAGTACCGTCACCAATTCCCCATGATGGGCAGAATCCAGGAATTGGGCGGAACGGTGAGCGGGGCTTGTGGATCGATGCCATAACGGTATGGTCGACTCCGCATCGCCGGGTTGGTGTTCCACGGCCGATGCCTCAGGGGGTCTCAAATGCAGGCACTTTCCGGCTCCGGGTGTGCGTGGACCGAAGGAAGACGTTCGAGGCGAGGCAGATCATGACCACCACGTCGGCCGGTGACGGCACTTCTGCGGGTGACAGCGGTGGCGGCGGCGACTGGAGCTGGTTCGCCCCGGCCCGTAAGGGTGCCGCATCCGCGCCGGAGGGCGACGGGCAGGAGCGTGAGCCGGAAGCGGGCGGGACGCCCAGCCGGCCGGTGACACCGATACGTCCGGTGGGGTCGGGTGCCGAGCGACGTGCCTCCACCCCGGGCGGATCCCCGTATCCCGGTGGCGAGGGCGCTGTGCCCCCGCCGCGTGCGGAGGCCCCGGAGCCGGGCGGGCCCGGTCCGGGTGCGGCGGCGCCGTACGGGAATCCGGGCGCGGCCGGCGCTTACGGAGGGCCCTCTCCGTACGGCTCTCCCCTGCATCCCGGGCGGCCGGGGCCGGTGCGGCAGCACGGTCCGGGCGGCGAGGAGCACCAGCGTGTCGAGCCGGAGGGTCCGTACCAGGGGTTCGGGCCCGGGGACCGGATGTCCGGCGGGCCCGCGGGTGCGCCGTCGCACGAGCCGGCGGGACGTCCGCCGGAGGCCCGGAACCCCGCGGCCCACGACCCGTTCGGCGTCCATGACCAGCCGCCCGCGCAGGAGCCGGCGGCGCCGGAGGCGTCTCCTGACGCCGTGCTGATCCGGCGCACCATGACGGAGATCGAGCCGGTCGCCGATGCGGCCACCGCCTACTTCTACGCGATGCTGTTCGTGCAGCATCCGCATCTGCGGGAGCTGTTCCCGGCCTCGATGGACGCGCAGCGCGACCGCCTGTTCCGGGCGTTGCTGACGGCGGCCCGGCTGATCGACGAGCCGGAGACCCTGGGCAAGTACCTGTCCGGGCTCGGCCGCGGCCACCGCAAGTACGGCACCGCGCCGGAGCACTATCCGGCGGTCGGCGAGTGCCTGTTGGGCGCGCTCACCCAGTACTGCCGCACCACCTGGAGCGACGAGGCGGAGGCCGCCTGGGTGCGGGCGTACACCGCGATCTCGCAGACGATGATCGACGCGGCGGCGGAGGACGAGAAGCACGCGCCCGCGTGGTGGAACGCGGAGATCGTGGCGCACGAGATGCGGACCCGGGACATCGCGGTGATCACCGTGCGCCCGGACCAGCCGTATCCCTTTCTGGCCGGGCAGTACACGAGCGTGGAGACGCCGTGGTGGCCGCGGGTGTGGCGGCACTACTCCTTCGCGTCGGCGCCGCGTTCGGACGGATTGCTCACCTTCCACGTGAAGTGCGTGCCCGCCGGCTGGGTCTCCAGTGCGCTGGTCAACCGGGCGCGGCAGGGCGACGTGGTCCGGCTGGGTCCGCCTGCCGGTTCGATGACGGTCGACCACGCGACGGACAGCGGTCTGCTCTGTCTGGGCGGCGGTACGGGCATCGCGCCGATCAAGGCGCTGATCGAGGACGTCGCGGAGCACGGCCGGGCCCGTCCGGTCGAGGTGTTCTACGGCGCGCGCAACGACCACGACCTGTACGACCTGCGGACCATGCTGCGCATGGAGGAGCGGCACCGGTGGCTGTCGGTGCGGCCGGTGGTCTCGGACGGCGATCCGGCGTTCCGGCGCCCGTCGGTGAACGCGGACGCGGCGGGGGCCGCGCTGCTGGCCGGCGACCTGCCCGAGGTGGTGCAGCAGTACGGGCCGTGGAGTGCGTACACCGGGTATCTCTCCGGTCCGCCGGGGCTGATCCGCAGCGGTGTCGACGCGCTCCGGGGGGTCGGGATACCGGCGCACCGGATACGGCACGACTCCCTGGAGGAACTGGTCGCCGCGGCGGAGTGACGCCGCCGCTCTACGCGCGGAACATGGTTGGGGCCGGCGGTCGGCGGCCGGGTCCAGGGGAAGTCGGAGAAGGAGACAGCTGAGGTGGCAGACGCCGAGAGGGCCCACGGGGCCGGGGCGGACGGGAGATCCGACGAGCACGGTGCGGCGACGGCCGTCCCGCTGCGCCGGCCGGGCAGCGACGGCGAGCATGCGCTGCAGCAGCGCATGGGCACGGCGGAGCGCGCGGACCGGTTCTACGACCAGCAGGTCCTGGACCACCTCAACGAGCGGATGCGGGAGTTCGTGCAGGGCCAGGAGATGTTCTTCCTGGCCACCGCGGACCGGCACGGCGAGTGCGACAACACCTTCCGGGCCGGGCCGCCCGGCTTCCTGCGGGTGCTGGACGAACGCACTCTGCTCTTCCCCGAGTACCGGGGCAACGGCGTGCACGCCTCGCTCGGCAACCTGCAGGAGAACCCGCACGTGGGCATCCTGCTGATGGACTTCCTCCGGGCGCGGATCGGTCTGCACGTCAACGGGCGCGCGGAGGTCCTCGAGGACACGGCGGTGCGCACCGAGCACCCCGATCTGCCGGAGGACCCGGTGCCGGGCCGCCGGGCGCGGATGTGGGTGAAGGTGTGGGTGGACGAGGCGTACATCCACTGTGCGAAGCACATCCCTCACCTGCAGAAGGTCCCCAAGGGCGCGGGGCGCGACTGGGGCACCGACGACCACAAGCGCAAGGGCGGCGACTTCTTCGGCAGCGCGCGGGAGGCGCGGGAGCGCGGACCGGTCGAGTGGGAGCCGCGGGAGCACGAGCCGCCGCCGCTGCCCGGGCAGCGGCCGCTGGCCCAGCCGGAGGACCTGCCGCCCCGGCCCGCGCTGCCGTCCGTCGCGGAGCCGGGCGCCGAGCCGGCGGCGGAACCGGCCGCGGAACCGGCGGGTGTGCCGGCGGCCGAACCGGCCCTGGAACCCGTCGCGTCGAGGGAGCAGGTTCCCGAGGACGCCCCCACGCAGAGCTTCGAGCGGATACCCGCGTACGGCGCGCCGCGGCACGCCCGCAGGTACCCGGAGCACCAGACGCCGGTCGCGCAGTGGCGGGCCGTGCCGGGTGCTTCGGGTCGGCAGGTGCCGCCGCTGCCCGGGGTGCCGCCGCAGGCCGCCGCGCGAGGCGACGCGCCGTGGCGGTACCGGCACGGTGAGGTCCACGCATCCACCCACGGCGCCGGGTCGTACGGCGGTGGTGACGCGTTCCCGGGTGGTGACGCGTTCCCGGGTGGTGACGCGTTCGGCGGTGGTGACGTGTACGGCGAGAACGGCGCCGCCCGGGTGCCGCCCGGGGCGGGTGCGGCGGCCGGGGCGTCCGCGGTGATCGCGGCGCGCGGCGCGGTGCCGACGGGCGAGGACGCGGAGTCCTGGCGCATGGAGGCGGAACGGGCGTTGGAGGACGCGCAGCAACGGGCGGCGGACGAGGAGTCCTCCTCGTTCCAGGGCTGGTTCGGCTGAGACCGGTTCCGGGTCGTCGCGGCCGGTCGGGCGTCGGGGGAAACGGGCGGGCACGGCGGCCCCGGTCGTGGTTCAGTCGAGGCCGGGGTCCAGCAGGGCCCGGACGCCCTCCAGGTTGCGGTCGAGGTAGCCGCGCAGCGTCGGCGGGACGACGTCGACGGAGGCGATGCCCTCGCGGGTGAAGGGGAGACGTACGACCTCGTACTCGCCGCAGGGTTCCTCGACCTCGGGTCCGTGCCGCCGGGAGAGGTCCATGCTCTCCAGCCGGCAGGCGAAGAAGAACTGCACCTTCACGCCCTCCCGGCCGTCGTCCGTGGTGTGCGGGACGGTGTCGACGAAGGCGGGGACGACGTCGCCCACCTCGGCGCCGAGTTCCTCGTCGACCTCGCGGTGCAGGGCCCGTACGACGCTTTCGTCCACGTCGGGTTCCACGCCCCCGCCCGGGGTGATCCAGTACGGGGCCAGGCCGGGCTTCGTCCGCTTGATGACGATCATGTGGTCGCCGTCGAGCAGGATGGCGCGGGCGGTGCGTTTGACCACGGGACGTTCGGGGGTCATGCAGGAGGTCTGGCCCGTGGTGCGGCGGCTGAAACCCGCCTGCTGCGCGGCCGGCCCGGGGGCGCGGCGTGCGCGCCGTTGGCCCGGCGGAGCCGCCGGAGGTCACCAGTCGGCGGACGCGCGCAACAGCCACTCGTGGGTGCGGGCGATGTGCGGGAGGGCCAGGGTGCCCGCCCGCACGGTGAGGAAGTAGGTGCGCAGCGGGGGCACGGGCGGCTCCAGCAGGGCGGCCAGCGCCCCGCTCGCCAGGTGCTCGGCGCACAGGTAGCGGGGCAGCACGGCCATGCCCGCGCCGTGCAGCACGCACTGGAGCACGGCGCGCAGGTCCGGGGCGATGACCGTGCCGGACTGGAGCAGCGGCTGGTCGAAGACGGCGGCCCAGTAGCGGGTCATCAGCGGCATGCTCTCGTGGACCGACAGCGCCGGTACGTCCTCCAGCGCGGCGGGTCCCTTTGCGCGCACCACGGCCGCGCCGCCGAGCCGGGCGGCCCAGCGGGGCGCGGCGACCAGGACCAGCTCCTCGTCGCACAGCGGGGTGGTGGCCAGGAGGCGGCCGCGGGGGCGGCCGGTGGTGAGGGCGAGGTCGCTGTGGCCGGCGGCGAGCCCTTCGAGAACCTCCTCGGTGCTGCCGAACGCGGCGCGCAGGGAAAGGCCCTGGTCGACCAGGGCGGTGAGTGCGGGCACGGCCCGCAGCGCGGTGAACTCGGGCGGGCCGGCGAGGTGCACGGTGCGGCCGGCGCTCTCCTCGTCGAGGCCCCTTTCGGTGATCTCGGTCAGGGCGTCGAGGTGTGGGGCGACCTTGCGGGCGAGCTCCTCGCCGACGGCGGTGGCGGTGACGCCGCGGGCCATCCGGTGGAAGAGCGGACGGCCGATCTGGCCCTCCAGGGTGCGGATCTGCCCGGTGACGGCCGGCTGGGAGAGACCGAGGAGTACCGCGCCGCGGGTGAAGGAACCGGCGCGGTGCACCGCCAGGAACGTGCGCAGCAGCGCCAGGTCCATCGGTCCTCCACTCGTGTGCGGGGGTGCGAACGTGCGGAACGCGCGCCGGGGCGCGCGAGGAAGCGGACGGGGTGTGGCTGTGCGTCCCCGGTCCCTTCCGCATCGTCACGGTGGGTATCGCAACGATAAATATATCGATAGGCAAGTGTCACTACGGTGATTGGACACTGACGCTGAGTCAACTAGCCTTGGGGTGCGGTTCTTCGCGCGTTGAAAAACGGCGCGTTCGAGACAGGAGGGGGGAGTCTCGAAACGTCGTTCACCGACCGCTTCGGCCGCACGCCCCGGGGGACGTACAGGGGCGCCGGGGGGATGTACGGGGGCACACCGCGACCGGGGGCCGCACCGATCGGTGCGGCCCCCGGTCGTCGGCGCGGGGGCGCTCCCCTGCCGGGAGACCGTCCCGGCTCACCCGGCGAGGAAGTCGAGCAGATCCCGGTGGAACCGCGTCCGGTAGTCGCCGACCAGCCCGTGCGGTGCTCCCGGATAGATGCGGAGCGTGGCGTCCTTCAGTCGTTCCGCGGACTTGGGCGCGGAAGCCTGCAGAGGCACGATCTGGTCGTCGTCGCCGTGGGCCACGAGCGTGGGAACGTCGATGCGGAGCAGGTCCTCCTCGAAGTCGGTCTCGGAGAACTGCGCGATGCAGTCGAGCGCGCCCTTGATCCCCACCTGCATGCTCATCAGCCAGAAGGCGTCCCGGACGCCCTGCGAGACGGTGGCACCGGACCGGTTCGCACCGTAGAACGGGCCGGACAGGTCGCGGTAGAACTGGGACCTGTCGGCGCGGACCGAGGCGCGCAGATCGTCGAACACCTCGATCGGCTGGCCCTCCGGGTTGTGGTCGGTGCGCAGCATCAGCGGCGGTACGGCGCCGAGCAGTACCAGCGACCGGGTCCGTGCCGTGCCGTGCCGTCCGAGGTAGCGGGTGACCTCGCCGCCTCCCGTGGAGTGGCCGACAAGCGTGAGGTCGGTGAGGTCCAGGGCCTCGACGAGGGCGGCGAGGTCGTCGGCGTAGGTGTCCATGTCGTTGCCGTGCCAGGGCTGCGACGACCGGCCGTGCCCGCGCCGGTCGTGCGCGACGACGCGGTGGCCGTGCTCGGCGACGGCGAGCAGTTCGGGGTCCCAGACGTCGGCGTTCAGGGGCCAGCCGTGGCTGAACACCACGGGACGCCCGGCACCCCAGTCCTTGTAGTGGATGTGGGTTCCGTCGGTCGTGGTCACGTGCGGCATCTGCGGTCCTCCTTGCCTCGTTGCGTCCCGCGCGGAGTACGGCGGCGGGGTACGGCGGCGGGGTGGGTCATGCGAAGCGCCGGACGAAGCGGAGCGCGGTGTCCGCCACCTCGCGCCAGCCGGAGTCGATGACCAGGGCGTGGCCACGGCCCGGCATCTCGACGATCTCGGTCACGCCGGGGTTCCTGAGCTGCTTGCGGTAGGCGGCGTGCGCCATCGACCAGGTCACCAGGTGGTCCTTCTCGCCCGAGACGATCAGGAGCGGCCCGCGGTCGGGGTTGCGGGTGTCCGCCCGCACCTCCGTGCGGGGGTTGACGTTCGCGGACGCGGCCTGGAAGAGGGGGATGCCGGAGGCGGCGACCGCGTGCCGCTCGTACAGCGTGCGGGCCTCGTCCTCGTCGACCGCGTTGGCGAAGGCGTAGCGGAATTCGTCGAAGGTCAGTGCCACCGCCCGGCGCCGGTTGGCCGGGTTGCCCAGTACCGGCCGGGAGCCGCGCAGGGCGGAGAGGGGCAGCGGCAGCACGCCGCGGAACGGCGCCGGGTCGATCGCCACGGAGGCGGCCGCGAGCCCGCGGCCGGCGAGGATCTGGGTCAGCAGCCCGCCGAAGGAGTGTCCGACGACCACGGGTTTGCGGTCGATCCGGTCGATCAGGGACTCGAGGTGGTCGGCCACCGGGCCCACCGCCTTCCCGGCGAAGGCGTCGGGGTGCTCGTGGGCTTCGGCGACGGACTCCGGGTCGTCGGGCCAGGACAGGGACAGGGGGGCGTAGCCGTGCTCCTCGAAGTACCTCGCCCACGGTTCCCAGCTCCCGGCGAGCATCCACAGCCCGTGCACGAAGACGACGGGGGTGCGCGTACCGGCGTTCACCTCCTCGATCCGCTCGAGGTCGCGCCGCATCGTCGGTTTCGGGACGGTCGTCATGTCGGCACCTCTCCGCAGCACGAGTAGACCGGTACGTTTCGGGCATACCCGACGCGTGGCCCGCGGTGCGGCCCTGAGTGCACCGTGAGAGGCCCACACTGACCGACCCGACCCGTCGAGCAGGGCGGTGACGCACATGCTGCTCATCGACACCCGGCAGATCCCCGCTCACCGGCGCATCCGTGCGGTGGACCGTGCCCTGGCGCAGGTCGTGGGGGCGCCGTGCGCGGTCACCCACGACGTGCCGGAGGGCGCGGCCGTACACGCCCGGATCGAGTACTGGCGGCTCGGGCCGGTCACCCTGCTCAGTACGGTCGCCAGCGGGCTGCGGATGCGCCGGGGCCGTCACCGCCGCCGGGAGGACGGCACGTCGGGGGTGCTGCTGATGCAGAGCACGCGCGGGTCCGGGCGGTTCGCGCAGCACGGGCGACGGCAGCCACTCACCGACGGCGCTCTCGTGCTGGACGACCTGGCCGCGCCGAGCGAGCTCACCTGGCACGGCGAGGGCGCGGGCCGGGCCCTGCTGGTGGACCGGGAGACCCTGGGCCTTCCCTCGGAGACGGTACGCAGCGGCGGTGGCGCCCTTCGGGACAGTCCGCTGCACGACCTGGTCGGGCACCACCTCGCCGAGATGTCCAGGGAAGCGGGCGGCATCGCGGACGACCCCGGGCGGGCGGCCGTGGGAGCGGCCACGGCCGAACTGCTCCGGGCGCTCATCGCGTCGGCCGCCGGCAGGAGCGCGCCGCCGGACCCGGAGACCCCGGGCGCGCCCCGCATCGAGGACGTCCTGGACTACACGCGAGCCCACCTCACCGACCGGGAACTCAGCCCCGGCCGGATCGCCGACGCGCACCACGTCTCGGTGCGCCACCTGTATCGCCTGTGCCACGAGGCGGGCGTCAGTCTGGAGCAGTGGATCATCGCGCGACGGCTCGACGGGGCGAGCCTGGCGCTCGCCGTCCCACCGGGCAGCTCCCGGACCATCGCCTCCGTCGCCGCCGCGTGGGGATTCACCGACCCCAGCCACTTCGCCCGTCGGTTCCGCGCGGCACACGGGGTCGCGCCGCGGGAGTGGCAGCGCCGCCACCGTTCGGCGTCACCGGCAGGCCCGGTGGGTGCGGCGGGCGTGGACGGCGGCTGACCGGAACCAGCCCCCGCCGTGAGCGCCACCGCCCGCCGTGAGCGCACCGCCGTCCGTGGAACGCACCGCCGCCCGCCGCCCGGTGCGGCGCACCGCTGCGGGCGGCGGACGGCGGTGCGCCCGGTCAGTCGGCCAGCGGAAGGTAGACGCGGTTGCCCGACTCGGCGAACTCGCGGGACTTCGCAAGCATCCCGTCTCGGATCTCGTCTTCGCTGGTCAGAGACTCGCCCGCGCCGAACTGCTCTGTGATGCTTCTGCTGATCCTCATCGAGCAGAACTTCGGCCCGCACATTGAGCAGAAGTGCGCCGTCTTGGCCGGTTCGGCCGGGAGGGTCGCGTCGTGGAACTCCCGGGCGGTGTCCGGGTCGAGGGCCAGGTTGAACTGGTCCTCCCAGCGGAACTCGAAGCGCGCGTCGGACAGCGCGTCGTCCCAGTCCTGCGCGCCCGGGTGGCCCTTGGCCAGGTCCGCCGCGTGCGCCGCGATCTTGTACGTGATCACGCCGGTCTTGACGTCGTCCCGGTCGGGCAGGCCCAGGTGCTCCTTCGGCGTGACGTAGCAGAGCATCGCCGTGCCCCACCAGCCGATCATCGCGGCGCCGATGCCCGAGGTGATGTGGTCGTACGCCGGGGCGATGTCGGTGGTGAGCGGGCCCAGGGTGTAGAAGGGCGCCTCCTCGCAGATCTCCTGCTGGAGGTCGATGTTCTCCTTGATCTTGTGCATCGGGACGTGCCCGGGGCCCTCGATCATCGTCTGCACGCCGCGCGCCTTGGCGATCCGGTTCAGTTCGCCGAGCGTGCGCAGTTCGGCGAACTGCGCCTCGTCGTTGGCGTCGGCGATCGATCCCGGCCGGAGGCCGTCGCCGAGCGAGAACGTCACGTCGTACGTGCGCAGGATGTCGCAGAGTTCCTCGAAGTGGGTGTAGAGGAAGCTCTCCTGGTGGTGCGCCAGGCACCAGGCGGCCATGATGGAGCCGCCGCGCGAGACGATGCCGGTCTTGCGCCGCGCGGTGAGCGGCACGTAGCGCAGCAGCACGCCGGCGTGGACGGTCATGTAGTCGACGCCCTGCTCGCACTGCTCCAGGACGGTGTCCTTGTAGACCTCCCAGCTCAGCTCCTCGGCCTTGCCGTCGACCTTCTCCAGCGCCTGGTAGAGCGGCACCGTGCCGATGGGCACGGGAGAGTTGCGCAGCACCCACTCGCGGGTGGTGTGGATGTTGCGGCCCGTGGAGAGGTCCATGACCGTGTCGGCGCCCCAGCGGCTCGCCCAGGTCATCTTCTCCACCTCCTCCTCGATGGAGGAGGTGACGGCGGAGTTGCCGATGTTGGCGTTGACCTTCACCAGGAAGTTCTTGCCGATGATCATCGGCTCGCTCTCCGGGTGGTTGACGTTGGCCGGGAGGACGGCGCGTCCCGCCGCGATCTCGTCGCGCACGAACTCGGGGGAGACGTTCTCCCGGACGGCGACGTACTCCATCTCCGGGGTGACGTCGCCGCGCCGGGCGTACGCGAGCTGCGTGACGGCCACGTCGCCGCGTGCCCGCCGGGGCTGGCGCGGACGGCCGGGGAAGACCGCGTCCAGGTTCTTCAGACCGCCGCGCGGCGAGGTGTGCTTGATCCCGTCGTCCTCGGGCCGCAGTTCACGGCCCGCGTACTCCTCGGTGTCTCCCCGGGAGATGATCCAGTTCTCCCGCAGCGGCGGCAGGCCGCGGCGGACGTCGGTGTCGATGGTGGGGTCGGTGTACGGGCCGGACGTGTCGTACAGCGTCACGTCCTGGCCGTTGGTGAGGTGCACCCGGCGGACCGGGACCCGGATGTCCGGGCGCGATCCCCCGACGTAGCCCTTGTGCCAGCCCGGCTTCCGCTGCGCTTCGGCAGCGCCGGAGGGGTTTTCGGGCGTGCGTGCATCCTGCATGGTCATGAGACCTACTCCCTACGCCGGCATTACCCGGTAACAGGTTCGGCGGTCGACGCAGCCGTTCAGCGCCCTCTCAGCCCCGTGCTCGGAGCTCCCGCGATGTGCAAAGCGGCTCCACGCTAACGGCTCACCGGGCGGGGTGGCCAGAGGGCCCCCGGCTTCTTGCGATGATCGGTGTGTGACGACGCCACCGCAGCAGCCGCAGCCGCCGTCCTCCGGGTGGGGGGACGGCCCTCGGTCCGGCCACGCCCACCAGCACGGCCGGCGCCCCGAGTACGGCCACCCGCCCGCCCACGGCGGCGGTCACGGCGGTCACGGCGGGCACGGCGGGCACGGCCACGGCGGTCACGGCGGTCACGGCGGCCATGGCCACGGCGGCCACGGGCACGCGCATGGCCCGGCGACGCCCGTCTCCCGCCACCTGCGCAAGGTCGTCGCCTCCGTGCTCATCCCCTTCGCCGCCGCCGTCGTCACGGGGCTGGTGCTGCTCTGGCCCGGCGGGACACCGGGCGGGCAGGAGGACGGTCGCAGCGGCGTCGGCTTCGACCGGCCCACCTACGACGCGCGCGTCACGGCCGTGCGCACGGTGGACTGCGCCGACGTCAACGCCCGCCCGTCGGGCGGGATCGGGCAGCAGCCCGAATCCGGCGCGGGCGGCGCCGGCGCCGGCGGCGACCAGGCGTGCCGCCTGGCGACCGTCGAGGTCACCAGCGGCCCCGGCACCGGACGTACCTTCCCCCACGTCATCACCCCGGACGCCACCCGCACCCTGTCCGCCGGGCAGGACGTCGTCGTCGCCTACGCGGAGAACGCGCCGCGGGACCTCCAGTACGCGGTGATCGACGTGGACCGCGACCTGCCGATGGCGCTGCTCGCCGCGATCTTCGCCGTGGTGGTGGTGCTGGTGGGACGGCTGCGCGGGATGCTGGCGCTGGTCGGGCTGGGGGTGAGCTTCGCCGTGCTGACGCTGTTCATCCTCCCGGCGATCCTCCAGGGCTCCAACCCGCTGCTGGTCGCCGTGGTGGGCGGCAGCGCGATCATGCTGGCCACGCTCTACCTCTGTCACGGCCTGTCCGCACGCACCTCCGTCGCGGCGCTCGGCACGCTGGTGTCGCTGCTGCTGATCGGCGTGCTGGGTTCGCTGTTCATCGGCTGGGCGGAACTCACGGGCAACACCGACGACCAGACGGGGCTCGTGCACGGGCTCTACCCCGACATCAAGATCCAGGGCCTGCTGCTCGCCGGTGTGCTCATCGGTTCGCTCGGCGTACTGGACGACGTCACGGTCACCCAGACCTCGGCCGTGTGGGAGCTGAGGGACGCCGACCCGTCGGCGGGTTGGCGGCAGCTGTACGGCGCCGCGATGCGCATCGGACGCGACCACATCGCGTCCGTGGTCAACACCCTGGTGCTCGCCTACGCGGGCGCGGCCCTGCCGCTGCTCCTGCTCTTCTCCATCGCGGAGAGCAGCGTGGCCACGGTCGCCGGTTCGGAGTTGGTGGCGGAGGAGATCGTGCGGACCCTCATCGGGTCCATCGGGCTGGTCGCGTCCGTGCCCGTCACCACGCTCCTGGCGGCGCTGGTGGTCTCCGCGGACCGCCGGCCGGGGACGGCCCCCGGCACCGCCGAGGTCCCCGGCGCTCCGGTGCCCGCCGGGGCGGCGCCCGGCGCGACGGTCACCAGTCGTCGCGGGAGGAGGAGGAAGAAGAGGTGAACTGGCGCACCAGGTAGATCAGACCGCCCACCAGGGCCGCGAAGAGCAGCACCTTGAAGAGCAGGCCGACCAGGAAGCCGACCACGCTGGCGATCAGCCCGCCGAACACGACGAGCGCGATCACCGGTATGGCGACCCACTTCACCCACCACGGCAAGGTGGCGAGCACTTCCTTGACAGCCATGACAACTCTCCGTGAAGGACTCGAGGACGGCGGTGCGCCCGGGACGAACGCACCGTCTGCCCTCGATGCTAAGGCGAGCGGCGGCGCTGCGGGAGTGGCACCGACCCCGGCGCGACCCTGAATCGACCCCTACGGCTCCGGCGGGCGCGCGTCAGCTCTCCGGGGGCGAGAACACCACCATGACCCGCAGGTCCTCGCTGACGTGGTGGAAGCGGTGCGGCACGCCGGCCGGCACGTACACCACGCTGCCGCGCGCCACGGGCGTCGTCTCGTCCCCGACGGTGAGCGCCGCACGGCCGCTGACCACGAAGTACACCTCGTCCTGCGCGTGCGGCTGCTGCGGGTCCGCCCCGCCCCGGTCCACGGCGTACAGGCCGACCGACATGTGACGCTCGCGCAGGAACTGCAGATAGGCGCCGTCGTTCGCGGCGCGCTCCGCCTCCAGCTCTTCCAGCCGGAACGCCTTCACACCGGCCCCCCACCTTCTGTGTTCGATCCACCGGTTCGGATGGAACCATCAGCGTATGACGAACTTCCTCATCAAGACCGTCGCCAACGCGGCGGCGCTGCTCGTCGCCGTGTGGCTGATCGCCGGCATCACGCTCACCGGCGAGGACACCGGCCGCCAGGCGCTCACCCTCGTGCTCGTCGCCCTGATCTTCGGCCTGGTCAACTTCGTGGTCAAGCCGGTCGTGAAGCTGCTCTCGCTGCCGGTGCTCATCCTCACCCTCGGCCTGTTCACCCTGGTGATCAACGCGCTGATGCTCCTGCTGACGTCGTGGCTGGCGGACGTGGTCGACCTCAGCTTCCACGTCGACGGCTTCTGGGCGGCACTGCTCGGCGGCCTGATCATCTCGATCGTCTCCTGGGCCCTGAACATGATCCTTCCGGACGACGACTGATGCCGGTGCACGACCCCGACCGCCGCTACCGGGTGTGCTTCGTGTGCACGGGCAACATCTGCCGCTCCCCCATGGCCGAGGCGGTGTTCCGGGCCCGGCTGGAGGATGCGGGGCTGGACGACCGGGTCCGCACGGACAGCGCCGGCACCGGCGGCTGGCACGTCGGCGACCCCGCAGACCCCCGTACCGCCGCGGTGCTGGGGACGGCCGACTACCCGCTGCTGCACGCCGCGCGCCGGTTCGAGCCGGACTGGTTCCAGGACATCGACCTGGTGATCGCGCTGGACGAGGGGCACCGCAGCGAGCTGCGTCGGCTCGCGCCGGATGCCGCGGAAGCCGGGAAGGTCCGGCTGCTGAGGTCGTACGACCCGGTGTCGGCCGAGCACGGTGAGCTGGACGTCCCCGACCCGTACCACGGCGGTGACGAGGGCTTCCGGGAGTGCCTGGATCTCGTCGAGGCGGCCATGCCCGGTCTGCTCGCCGAGGTGGCCGCGGTGGTGGAGGGCCGGGAGGGCCGGACCGGGAGCGACCCTGCGGGGGGCGGCGGGCCGTGATCGCCGACCGGGTGCGCGAGGTGTCCGGCGTGCCGGTCGGGGAGGCGCGGCCGGTGGGCGGCGGCGACGTCTGCGCCGCCTACCGGCTCGACGCCGACGGCCGGACGCTCTTCGCCAAGACCCTCGCCGACGCTCCGGAGGGCTTCTTCCGCGCCGAGGCGGACGGCCTGGCGCTGCTTGCCGGAACGGGCGTGGTCGCGGTGCCCGCGGTGGTGGCGGCGGCGCGGGACGTGCTGGTGCTCGACTGGATCGAGCCCGGCCGGCCGTCGCCCGGGGCGGCGGAGCGGCTGGGCCGCGATCTGGCCGCGCTGCACGACAGCCCGGCCGAGGCATGGGGCACGCCCGGCCGGCCCGCCTTCCTCGGGCCGCTGCCGCTGCCCTCGCCCGACGCACGCCTGGCCGATCCGGGCGACTGGCCCGCCTTCCACGCCGCGTACCGGCTGCTCCCCTTCCTGCGGCGGGCCGCCGACGCCGGCGCGATGGCCGACGGCGACGTACGGGCCGTGGAGGGGCTGTGCGCCCGCATCGACGAGGTGGCCGGGCCCCCGCAGCGGCCGGCCGTGATCCACGGCGACCTGTGGTCCGGCAACGTGCACTGGTCCGCGACCGGCCGGGCCTCGCTCATCGACCCCGCCGCGCAGGGCGGCCATCCGGAGACCGACCTGGCGATGCTGGAGCTGTTCGGCTGCCCGCACCTGGACCGCGTGCTCGCCGCGTACGAGGAGGTGCGGCCCGTTCCCGGCCGCGCCGCGCGGACGGGGCTGCATCAGCTGCAGCACCTCCTCGTGCACGCGGTGCTCTTCGGCGGCGGGTACGGTGCCCGCTGCGGGCAGGTGGCGCGCGCCGCCCTGGCGTGACCCGCGGGACCGGTGACACCGGCGGACCTGCGGAGGCCGCGGCGAACGGGCCTGGCAGGAGTGACCCGAGTGACCCGAGTGACCGGAGTGAGAGGCAGGCGCAGCGAGATGAGCAGGGACGACCGCGACGCGACCCGGGTGGTGCGGGCGGGGCTGCCGCCGGAGGAGCCGTACGCGCCGCCGCTGCCCGGGCCGGTGTTCGCCGCGCACTACCACCTGCCCGGCGACCCGCACGACGCCCCGTACGCCTACGGCCGGGACGCCAACCCGACCTGGACGGCGCTGGAGCGCGCCGTCGGTGCACTGGAGGCGCCTGCCGGGGTCCCCGGCGAGCAGGTGCACGCGCTCGCCTTCGCCTCCGGCATGGCCGCGATCTCCGCCGTGCTGTTCTCCCAGGTGCGGCCCGGCGAGGCGGTGGTGCTGCCGTCCGACGGGTACAACCTGCTGGTGCCGACCCGGGAACGCCTGGAGTCGCTGGGCGTCGAGGTGCGCACGGCGCCGACCGGCGGTGACGCGCAGCGCGAACTCCTCGACGGCGCCCGGCTGCTGTGGATCGAGTCGCCGTCGAACCCGGGGCTGGACGTGTGCGACGTCCGGGCCCTGACGGACGAGGCCCACGCACGCGGCGCGCTGGTGGCCGTCGACAACACCCTCGCCACCCCGCTGGGGCAGCGCCCGCTGGAACTCGGCGCGGACTTCTCCGTCGCCTCCGGCACCAAGGCGCTCACCGGCCACGGCGACCTGCTGCTCGGCTACGTCGCCTGCCGGGACGCCGCCCTCGCCGACGCGGTGCGTCTGTGGCGCAAGACAGTCGGCGCCGTCCCCGGCCCGATGGAGGCGTGGCTGGCGCACCGTTCGCTGGCCACCCTGGAGCTGCGCACCCGGCAGCAGGCGGCCGGCGCGCTGGCCGTCGCGCGGGCGCTGCGCGAGCTGCCCGGGGTGACGGACGTACGCCACCCCGGGCTGCCCGAGGACCCGTCGCACCCGGTGGCGGCCCGTCAGATGCGCCGCTACGGCTGCGTGGTGTCGTTCACGCTGCCGGACAAGGGCTTCGCCGAACGCTTCCTGGCCGCGCTGCGGCTGGTCGACGACGCCACCAGCTTCGGCGGCGTGCGCAGCACCGCGGAGCGGCGTGGCCGGTGGGGCGGCGACGCCGTGCCGGAGGGTTTCGTGCGGATGTCCGTCGGTGTGGAGGACCCGGAGGACCTGGTCGCCGACCTCCGGCACGCGGTGGAGCACGCGGCCGCGCAACAGGGCTGACGGGTCGGGCCTTTCGGTCGATATCGCTGTTCGACGGCGCAAGGGCGTCAGCGGCGGAAGAATGCCCGCATGACGCACACCGAAAGCACTGTCGAAGAGCGCGCGGACGTCCCCGCCGCCCGCCCCGGGCGGGACGGGAGCGGTGGCGGAGGCAGCGGAGACCGCGGTGCGGCGACGCCGTCCGGCGGGCCGAAGCGCCGCCGTGCGCGGAGGGTGCTGCTCTGGTGCCTCGCCGGTGTGCTGCTGCTGGTCGGCGGCCCCGCCGGGTACGGGTGGTGGCGGGCGGAGAGTGCCGCCGACTCGATCCCACGCATCCCGGACGCTCTGCCGGACGTGCCCGAGAGGCAGCAGCCGCCGCCCGGGGACGGCGTGACGTTCCTGCTCGTCGGCCTCGACACCAGGTCCGGGGTGCCGACCACCGGTGACGACGCGCAGGCGCCCGCGTGGAGGGCCGGGGCCTCGCGCAGCGACACGATGATGCTCTTCCACCTGTCGGCGGACCGCGAGGACGCGGCGGTGGTCTCACTGGCCCGCGACACCTGGGTGGAGATACCGGGGCACGGTGAGGCCAAGCTCAACGCCGCCTACTCCTGGGGCGGTCCGGCCCTCGCCGTGCGGACCGTGCAGGACCTCACCGGTGTCCGGGTCGACCACCTGGCGGTCGTGGACTGGAACGGTTTCCGTGAGCTGACCGATGCCGTGGGCGGTGTGGACATCACCGTGCCGCGCGACATACCCGGCCGCGGCGACGCTCTCGCCCACCGGGCCGGCACCCACCGCATGAACGGCGAGGAGGCGCTGGCCTACGTCCGCGAACGCAAGGGCCTGCCGCGCGGCGACCTGGACCGTACGGCGCGGCAGCAGAACTTCCTGCGGGCGCTGATGGGCCGGGTGCTCAGCGGCGAGACGCTGTCCAGCCCTTCCCGGATCAGCGGCCTGCTGGACTCGGTCGGCGACGTGGTCGGGGTGGACGACGGCCTGTCCAACAGCGGCCTGTACGACCTGGCGTGGGGCATGCGCGGGCTGCGTACCTCCGACGTGCGGTTCCTCAACGCGCCCGTGGACGGCTTCGGCACCCGCCAGGGGCAGTCCGTGGTGCTGCTGGACCGTGAGCGGGCCGCGCCGCTGTGGGAGGCGATCCGGGAGGACCGCGTCACGGAGTACCTGGCGACCCACGACACCGACGGGCTGAAGGACCCCGGTTCGGTGCGGTAGGCGCTGCGCCGCCGCGCTTCGTCCTCGCCGGACGGCGTACGGCGGCCGGTCTTCGCCGTCCGGTGACCCTTCCGGTGGTGTTGCGCCCGGAGCGTCACTCCGGCTGCGTCTCGGGGCCGCCGTAGGCCGGGCCGTCGTAGTCCGGTGCGGCGAACTCCGGGCTGGAGAACCGGGGGCGCGTGGACGCCGAGTCGCTGCCGGAACCCGTCGCGGGGCTGGAGAAGCCGGGGTGGGAGAAGCCGGGGTGGGAGTACCCCAGCCGCGGCGTGCGGGGCTGTTCCGGCAGTTCGCGGGCCAGCGCCTCGGGGGACTTCTCGGCCCCCGCCGGGTCGGCCAGCGCCTCGCGCAGGAACGGCACGATGCCGCGGTCCCGCAGCGCCGTCTGCCAGGCGGACCGGGCCGCGGCGACCTCCTGGGCAAGATCTCCGGGCACGGAGGCGGGCTCGGGCGCGGGGCCGCGTCTGCGGCGCGGTCTGCCGGGGGCGGCGACGGCGCTGGGACCGTTGCGCAGCGCGGTCAGCAGCACCCCGCCCATGCCGAGCAGGGCGGTTCCGGCGGCCAGGACGGCGAACGTCCAGCCGGCGTTGCGCATCGGGGCGGCGAGGGACGGCTCCGGGTCGAGCAGATGCAGCCCGTAGCCCACCAGGAGGAAGATCAGTGCGGCCGTGCCGGCCAGCAGCGGGGCGAGGACGGAGACGATCGCGAGGAGGCCCGCGCCGTCGCGGCCGGCCACTGTGGCCGTCGCGTCGTTGGCGCGCTCGCGCAGTTCCCGGCGCAGCGCGACGAACCGGCGGTACTCGGCGTCGGCGCACGCGGCTATCGGCAGGGCGGCGCTGACGGCCATGCTGCGCAGCTGCGCCCGGCCGAGCCGGTCACCGACCCGGGACAGGCCGGGGTAGCGGTCGGCGGTGCGCAGCGTCTCGTCGAGGAGCCGCTCGAATTCGGCGCGGTCCTCCCTGAGCAGTTGCGGAGCGCTGTTCATGTGCATCCCCCCGATGCTCCGTGGTTCCGCGGGTCGCCGCGGCGACGTCGCGGGTGGTTCCGCGGCGTCGGTTCTCGGCGCGGACGACGGAGGAGAGCTGCTACGGCAGGAGTAGATGGTAGAGCGCTCATGGCGGCCGGTGACAGGGAGTTCACCGAATCCGTACGCGCGCCCCCTGTGCCCGTGGGTGCCGCGCACCCGGCCGGGAGACCGCCGCGGGCTCGTCCGCGGGGCCCGTCGTGAGGGCCGCGGCGGGGCGCTACGGCACCGCTACCGGCGGCCGTTCACGGACGCCTCGTTCACCGGGAGGCGGGTGACGAGCAGCCTGCCGTCCATGGTGACGCCGCCGTCCATCGCGACGGCCAGCCCGTCGGCGTACACGTGCGGGCCGGTGACCTGCGGCGTCTCGCCGGAGTCGTCGCCGGTGTCGCCGGTCAGGTACGGGATGGGGCTGTGGCCGTGCACGACGCGGCTGCCGCCGAAGGCGTCGAGGAGTTCGCGGGCCGCGGCCGTGCCGGAGCCCTCGTCGCGGAAGGCGAAGCGCTTGGTGAAGCGGCGGAAGAGGTCCCACGTCTCGTCGGCGTCGGCGCGTTGCACGGCCTGCGTGACCGCCTCGTTGACCTCGGACACGGTGTCGCCGAACTCGAGGTAGCAGGTGGCGTCGGAGTGCAGCAGCAGGTGGTCGTCCTCGACGGCCATGGCGTGCAGCCGGGACATCCACTGGATGTGGTGGTCCTCCAGCCGCTCCATGTCGGCCTGCTGGCCGCCGTTGAGCAGCCAGGCGGCCTGGAAGGACGCGGTGCCGGCGCCGGACTCGACGGGGGTGTCGCCGAACCGCTTGGCGCCGATGAGCAGCAGTTCGTGGTTGCCCAGCAGGGCCTTGCAGTAGCCGCCCGCGGCGGCGGCCTCCGCGGAGAGTCGCATGACGAGGTCGACGACGCCGATGCCGTCCGGGCCGCGGTCGGTGAAGTCGCCGAGGAACCACAGCCGGGCGTTGCCGCCGGTCCACTGGTCGTCGGCGTCCACGAGCCCTGCTTTCCGCAGCTCGTCGCGGAGTTCGTCGAGGTAGCCGTGCACGTCGCCGACGACGTAGAGCGGCGAGGGGCCTTCGGGGGCGGGTGCGGGGGAGGGCATGTCGATCACAGTCGGTTCGTGTCCGGGCGGGTGCGTGGCGGCGCCGATGACGGGCAGATCGCGCTGGGTCGGGGTGTAGCCGGCGGGCTGGGCGGGGAGCGTCGCGGGCGGAGCCTGCGGCGTCACCGGCCCGCCGCTGCGCGAGGACTGCGGGTGGTGCGCGTGCGTGGCGGCGCCGCCCGGCACGGATCCTGACGTGCCCGGCCACCCGCCGGGTACGTGCCCTGCCCCCTGGATCATCGACCCCTCCACCTTCGCGCGCCTCATCCCCTGCCGGAGTCCTGCCCTGGCCGACGTCCCGGAGTGGTCTCCCCAGGTCGCGCGCCGGTCCCGGTGCGTGGAGAGCCCATCATAGGAACGACGGTCGCTCCTTGTGACATACCTGGGTCGGCATTTGCCCGGCGGATCGTCACGCGTACCTTCCGGCGGGGCCTTTCCTCCCCTTTTCCCGCGGTACGGCCCCGGGGCGTTCCCGCTCGCTGTTCCCGGACGGCGCGGTCCCGCGGCTCCTCACGCTGCGCGCCGCGCGGTCCGCCGTCGTGCCGGCGTCACTCGGACGAGGGTCCGCGGGGGGCGCTGACGGTCGTGCGGGGCGGGCGGCGGCGTGAACTGGTGCGGACGATCAGGTCGGTGGGCATGACCTGTTCCACGGGGCGCGCCGAGCCCTCTCCTTCGATGGCGTCGATGAGGAGCTGGATCACCGTGTTGCCGATGCGGCCCGGCTTGAGCGAGAGCGTGGTGATGGGCGGTTCGGTGCCCGCGTACACGGCCGACTCGCTGCAGCAGACCAGGAGCAGGTCCTCGGGCACGCGCAGCCCGTAGCGGCGCGCGGCGGCCAGCAGGTCGGTCCCGTTGGGGTCGAAGAGGCCGTAGACGGCGTCGGGGCGGTCGGGCCGGGCCAGCAGGCGGTCGGCGGCGACGGCGCCGGCGGCCGGGTCGTGCGCCGGGTAGGCCTCCACCACCGGCTCCTGGCCCACGCGCTCGCACCAGTCGAGGTAGGCGCTGGTGGACAGGCGGGTGTAGGTGTCGGTGCTGGTGCCGGTGAGCAGGCCGATGCGGCGGGCGCCGGACTCCGCGAGGTGGTCGAGCAGTCCGCGTACGGCGGCCTCGTGGTCGTTGTCGACCCAGGCGGTGACGGGCAGGTTTCCGGCCGGGCGGCCGTCGGAGACGACGGGGATGCCGGAGCGGACGAGTTCGGTGACCAGCGGGTCGCGGTCGGACGGGTCGATGACCACGGTGCCGTCGAGGGCGACGTTCGACCAGATGTCGAAGGCGCTGTGGCGCGAGGTCGCGGGCAGGATGACCAGGGCGTAGCCGCGGGCCAGCGCGGCGGAGGTGGCGGCCCGCGCCATCTCGGCGAAGTAGGCGAACTCGGTGAAGGTGAACGGTTCTTCGCCGTAGGTGGTGACCGTGAGCCCGATGAGGCCGGACTTCCCGGTGCGCAGCGTCCGGGCGGCCGCCGAGGGGCGGTAGCCGAGGCGGTCGGCCACGGCGCGCACGTGGCTGCGGGTGGCGTCCGGCAGGCGGCCCTTGCCGTTGAGCGCGTCGGAGACAGTCGTGATGGAGACACCGGCGGCGGCCGCGACATCACGGATCCCTGCACGGCCCTGGCGCCGGCGTCCAGCGTGGGAGGTGGAGCTCCGGCTCACCTGATGCTTCTCTGCTGCTGTCATGGCGACCCGATCGTAGGCCCGCGAAGGTGTGTGGGCGGGGACGAGAGGACAAGGGGCGGAAGGCACGATTCTGCACGACGAAAACTCGTGAACAGCCTTGGAATAAACGGTAGTTGACGGGGCAGCCAAGTGGATCGTGCATTTCCGGCCGCGTTGTCCCCGCACAATCCCCAAGGTTGCGATGAGGTTGCAACTCACCTTCACGAGTGACGCGCGCCACCGCGCACGCCAGGGCGCGCGGGCACGGGTGTGCGCGGGCGTGGGGGCGCGGACGCGCGCGGGGTGTGCGGAGAGGGATGTGCGGACAAGGGACCGGGCGGACTGTGACCCACGGCCTGTGCACCCTCCGGGGGGCGCCGCATAGGGTGGGGTCCGGGCCGCGCCCCGGCCGACGTCCAGTGATCCTGCGCGGCCGCCGGCGGCGGCGGAGCTTTTCCTGCGAGGGTCAAGGAGGACCTGCGGTGACCGAGAAGACCCCGAGGCTGCGCGCAGCGCTCGACGGCGTTCCGACGTACAAGCCCGGCAAGCGGGACGCGGGAAGCGGAACGGTGAGCTACAAGCTCTCCTCCAACGAGAACCCGCACTCGCCGCTGCCCGGCGTGATGGAGTCGGTGACCTCGGCCGCGGCCTCGTTCAACCGCTACCCGGACATGGCCTGCACCGAGCTCATGGAGACGCTCTCCGAGCGCTTCGGCGTCCCGGTCGACCACCTTGCCACGGGCACCGGCTCGGTCGGCGTCGCCCAGCAGCTGCTCCAGTCGACCGTCGACCCGGGCGACGAGGTGATCTACGCCTGGCGGTCCTTCGAGGCGTACCCGATCATCACGCAGATCTCCGGCGCGAAGCCGGTGCAGGTGCCGCTGACCGCGGACGAGGAGCACGACCTCGACGCGATGGCGGACGCGATCACCGAGCGCACCCGGCTGATCTTCGTCTGCAACCCGAACAACCCGACCGGCGTGGCCATCCCCCGCGCCGAGCTGGAGCGCTTCCTGGACCGCGTGCCGGGCGACGTGCTGGTGGTGCTGGACGAGGCGTACCGCGAGTTCGTCCGCGACGAGAACGTGGTGGACGGCCTGGAGCTGTACCGGGAGCGTGCGAACGTCTGCGTGCTGCGCACCTTCTCCAAGGCGTACGGCCTGGCCGGCCTGCGGGTGGGGTTCGCGGTGGCGCACCCCGAGGTGGCGGCGGCGCTGCGCAAGACCGCCGTCCCGTTCGGTGTCACGCAGCTCGCCCAGGACGCCGCGGTGAAGTCGCTGAAGAGCGAGGACGCCCTGCTGGAGCGGGTCGAGGGCCTGGTGGCCGAGCGCGCCCGGGTCTCCCGCGAGCTGGTCACCCAGGGCTGGACGGTGCCGGAGTCGCAGGCCAACTTCGTGTGGCTGCGGCTGGGGGACCGTACGACGGACTTCGCGGCCGCCTGCGACGAGGCAGGCGTGGTGGTCCGGCCCTTCCCGGGCGAGGGCGTGCGGGTGACGATCGGCGAGACCGAGGCGAACGACCTCTTCCTCCAGGCGGCCGCCGCGTTCCGCAAGGAGCTGTAGGCAACCGCACGGCACGCAGGACACGGCACGGCACAGCACGACACGACACGCACGGCGCGTCGTCGTCCGAGCCGCTCACCGGGTGAGCCCCGGCCCCTTCGCGGGCCGGGGCTCACCCGTTTTCGCACGGGCCCACCGGGCCCCGGTGGCGGATGTGTCCGTCCTCACCCACCCCCGGTGCCAGATCGCCGGAGGCAGGGGGTGATAATTGCTTGTGAATGTGAACGCATTCACAAGCCGCGCTGTGCGCACCCCGCACACCGGCAGGCACCCCGCCGTGCCGTGCGACCGAAGGAGGCGGCGAGATGGACCTCGCGCTGGCACCGGAGACGCTGGCCCGATGGCAGTTCGGGATCACCACCGTCTACCACTTCCTCTTCGTCCCGCTGACGATCTCGCTCGCCGCCCTCACCGCGGGCCTGGAGACCGCCTGGGTCCGCACCCGGAACGAGAAGTACCTGCGGGCGACCAAGTTCTGGGGCAAGCTCTTCCTGATCAACATCGCCATGGGCGTGGTCACCGGCATCGTCCAGGAGTTCCAGTTCGGCATGAACTGGTCCGACTACTCGCGCTTCGTCGGCGACGTCTTCGGCGCCCCGCTCGCGTTCGAGGCGCTCATCGCCTTCTTCTTCGAGTCGACCTTCATCGGCCTGTGGATCTTCGGGTGGGACAAGCTGCCGCCCAAGCTGCACGCCGCCTGCATGTGGACGGTCTCCGCCGGCACTCTCCTCTCCTCGTACTTCATCCTGGCCGCCAACTCCTGGATGCAGCACCCCGTCGGCTACCGGATCGACCCCGGGAGCGGACGCGCCGAGCTGACCGACTTCCTCGCCGTCCTCACCCAGAACACCACCGTGGTCGTCGTCTTCCACACCCTGACCGCCGCCTTCCTGACCGGCGGCGCCTTCGTGGCCGGCATCGCCGCCTGGCACCTGCGGCGGGGCCGGCACGTACCGGTGATGCGCACCTCGCTGCGACTGGGCCTGGTCACCCTCGTCGCCGGTGGCGCCCTCACGGCCGTCAGCGGCGACCAGCTCGCCAAGGTGATGTTCGAGCAGCAGCCCATGAAGATGGCCGCCGCGGAGGCGCTCTGGGACTCCGAGGCGCCCGCTCCCTTCTCCCTGTTCGCCTACGGCGACGTGGACGAGGGACACAACGAGGTGGCGGTCGAGGTCCCGGCGGCCCTCTCCTTCCTGGCCCACAGCGACTTCACCACGACCGTGCCCGGCATCAACGACGTCAACGAGGCGTCGCAGGAACGCTTCGGCCCCGGCGACTACCGGCCCAACATCCCCGTGGCCTACTGGAGCTTCCGCTGGATGATCGGCTTCGGCATGGCCTCCGCCGCCCTCGGCGCCGTCGGCCTCTGGCTCACCCGGCGCAGGCTGTGGCTGGCGCCCCGGCTGCGCACCGGGCCCGACGAGGTGCCCCGGCTGGCCCTCACCCGGGACCGCACGCTCGGGCCGGCCCTCGGCGACTGGTACTGGAAGCTGGCCTTCCTCACCCTGGGCTTCCCCCTGGTCGCGAACTCCTGGGGCTGGATCTTCACCGAGACGGGCCGCCAGCCCTGGGTCGTCTACGGCGTGCTCCGCACCCGCGACGCCGTCTCCCCCGGAGTGTCCCAGGCCGAGGTGCTGGCCTCCATGACCGTCTTCACCCTGCTCTACGCCGTCCTCGCGGTGATCGAGGTCCGGCTGCTCGCCACATACGTCAAGGCCGGGCCGCCCGAACTCACCGACTCCGACCGCAACCCGCCCGACCGGGTCGGCGGCGACCCCGCCGACGCCGACCGCCCCATGGCCTTCTCCTACTGAGAAGCGAGGAGAGAAGACGATGGCACTCCACGACCTCTGGTTCGTCCTCATCGCCGTCCTGTGGACCGGCTACTTCTTCCTCGAGGGCTTCGACTTCGGCATCGGCGTCCTCACCCGGCTGCTCGCCCGGGACCGTGCCGAGCGGCGCGTCCTGATCAACACCATCGGCCCGGTCTGGGACGGCAACGAGGTGTGGCTGTTGACCGCTGTCGGCGCCACCTTCGCCGCCTTCCCCGACTGGTACGCCACCCTGCTCTCCGGCTTCTACCTGCCGGTGCTGCTGATCCTGGTCTGCCTGATCCTGCGCGGAGTCGCGTTCGAATACCGCGCCAAGCGGAACGAGGAGCGCTGGCAGCGCAACTGGGAGCGTGCGATCTTCTGGTGCAGCCTGCTGCCCGCCCTGCTGTGGGGACTGCTCTTCGCCGCCATGGTGCGCGGGCTGCCCATCGGCCCGGACAAGGAGCACACCGGCGGGCTGCTCGACCTGTTCTCGCCGTACACGCTGCTCGGTGGGCTGGCCACCCTGGCGTTGTTCACCTTCCACGGCGCCGTCTTCGCTGCGCTCAAGACCCTCGGCGACATCCGCCGCCGCACCCGCCGGCTGGCCGCCGGAGTCGGGGCCGGTGCGCTGGCCGTCCTCACGCTCTTCCTGGGCCGGACGCAGCTGCGGCACGGCGACGGCGTCGCGCTGGTCGCCCTGGCCGTGGCGGTCGCCACCCTGGCCGCCGCGCTGGTCGCCAACCACCGGGGGCGGGAGGGCTGGGCGTTCGCCTGCTCCGGGCTGACCGTCGTCGCCACCACGGCGATGCTCTTCCTCAGCCTTTTCCCGGCGGTGATGCCCTCGACGCTCGACCCGGAATGGAGCCTCACCGTCGCTCAGACCGCCTCCAGCCCGTACACGCTGGAGATCATGACCTGGCTCGCCGCCCTCGCCACGCCGGTCGTCCTGCTCTACCAGGGCTGGACATACTGGGTCTTCCGCAAGCGCATCGGAACCCGGCACCTCCAGCAGACCTCACACTGACCTCCCGCCCCCGTTCGCCATGCGCACACCCGTCCGGATCCTCGCTCGTCCGTCCGACCGCAGGGAAGGTTTCACGTGAAACCCGTCGACCCCCGCCTGCTCCGGTACGCCCGCGCCACCCGCGTCTTCCTGTTCGCGAGCGTGGCCCTGGGGCTGGCCGGGGCGGGCCTGGTCGTCGCCCAGGCGGTGCTGCTCGCCGAGGTGATCGTCGAGGCGTTCCAGCGGGACCGCCTGGCCGCCGACGCCCTGACGTTGCTCGCGGCCACCGCCGTCGGGCGCGCCGCCGTCGCCTGGCTGACCGAACTCGCCGCGCACCGGGCCGGTGCGGCCGTCAAGTCGGAACTGCGGATGCGGCTGCTCGTTCACGCCACCGCCCTCGGCCCGGACAGGGTGCAGGGCACCGGCGAGCTGGCCACGCTCGCCACCCGCGGCATCGACGCCCTCGACGACTACTTCGCCCGCTACCTGCCGCAACTCGGGCTCGCCGTCGTGGTACCCGCCGCCGTGCTGGCCCGGATCGTGGTCTCCGACTGGATCTCCGCCCTCACCATCGCGGTCACCCTGCCGCTCATCCCGGTCTTCATGGTGCTCATCGGCTGGGCCACCCAAGCCCGCATGGACCGCCAGTGGGCTCTGCTGTCCCGGCTCGCGCACCACTTCCTGGACGTCGTCGCAGGGCTCCCCACCCTCAAGGTGTTCGGCCGTGCCAAGGCGCAGGCGGAGAGTATCCGCGCGCTGACCGGCGACTACCGGCGGGCCACCCTGCGCACCCTGCGCCTGGCCTTCCTCTCCTCCTTCGCCCTGGAACTGCTCGCCACTCTCTCCGTCGCGCTGGTCGCCGTCGGCGTGGGCATGCGCCTGGTGCACGGCGACCTGGACCTCGCCACCGGCCTGGTGGTGCTGATCCTGGCGCCCGAGGCCTACCTGCCGCTGCGTCAGGTCGGCACCCAGTACCACGCGGCCGCCGAGGGGCTCTCCGCCGCCGACCAGGTGTTCCGCGTCCTGGAGACCCCCGCACCGGTCCCGGGCACCGGCCCGGCCCCCGCCCGGCCCGTCGTCACCCTGGAGGGGGTACGCGTCCGCCACGAGGGCCGTTCGGGTGACTCGCTGCCCCCGACCACCCTCACCCTCGCGCCCGGAGAGACCGTCGCGCTCGTCGGACCGTCCGGGGCGGGCAAGTCGACCCTGCTGCACACCCTCCTCGGCCTGACCCGCCCCACCGAGGGACGCGTCCTGCTGGACGGCCAGGACCTCGCCGGCACCGACCCGACGAGCTGGCACGCCCGGATCGCCTGGGTGCCACAGCACCCGCACCTGTTCGCCGGCACTCTGGCCGAGAACGTACGTCTGGCCCGCCCGCAGGCCGACGACTCCGAAGTGCGGGCCGCGCTGGACGCGGCCGGGGCCCCCGACCTCGACCCCGACGCCCTGCTGGGCGAACAGGGCGCAGGGCTCTCGGCGGGACAGCGCCAACGCGTCGCCCTGGCCCGGGCCTTCCTCGCCGACCGGCCGATCCTCCTGCTCGACGAACCCACCGCCGCCCTGGACCTGGCCACCGAGGAGTCCGTGGCCGCCGCCATCGGACGCCTGACCCGGGGCCGCACCACGCTGCTGGTGGCCCACCGGCCCGCTCTGCTCCCGCTCGCCGACCGGGTCGTCGTCCTCCCCGCTCCCGACGACCGGCCGGCGACGGCCGCGGAGGCCCACCCGCACTGGGCGGAGGCGGTCGCCCATGGCGACACCCCGGAGGCCGCCGCGGCGAGGGCCGTCGGACCCGAGCCCGCCGCGCCCGACGCCGCCGCAGCGCAGCATGCGCAGGCGCGGTCCGCAGAGCGGGAGCCGGCCGTGGAGGCCGCCGCCGGAGCCGGCGACCCGGGCGGACCGGGGCGCAGCCCGCTCGCCCGGGTGCGCCGCGCCGCCCGTCCGCTGCGCGCCCGCCTCGCCCTCGCCCTGCTGCTCGGCACGCTCGCGCTCGGCAGCGCGGTCGGCCTCATGGCCACCTCCGGATGGCTCATCTCCCGCGCCTCCCAGCAGCCGCCCGTGCTCTACCTGATGGTCGCGGTCACCGCGACCCGCGCCTTCGGCATCGGGCGCGCCTTCTTCCGCTACGCCGAGCGCCTCGTCTCCCACGACGCGGTGCTGCGGCTGCTCGCCGGACTCCGGGTCGCCGTCTACACCCGCCTGGAGCGTCTGGCCCCGGCAGGTCTCCGGGAGACCCGACGAGGCGACCTGCTCTCCCGGTTGGTCTCCGACGTCGACGCCCTCCAGGACCACTTCCTGCGTTGGCTGCTCCCCGCCGGAACGGCCGTCGCCGTGTCCCTCGGTGCGGTCGGCTTCACCGCCGCGCTGCTCCCGGAGGCGGGCGCCGTGCTCGCCGTCGGCCTGGTCACCGCGGGCGCCGCCGTTCCCCTGCTCACCGCGGCGCTGTCCCGGCACACCGAACGGCGCCTCGCCCCCGCCCGCGGCACCCTGGCCGTCCGGACCGTCGACCTCCTCGGCGGTACCGGCGAACTGACCGTTGCCGGGGCCCTGCCCGCACGCACCGATGCCGTGCGGGCCGCCGACGCCGAGCTGACGCGCATCGCGGCCCGCAGCGCCGCCCGTACCGGTGCCGGCGCCGGGCTGACCGCGCTGGTCACCGGCGGGACGGTGACCGCCGCGGCCTGGGCCGGCGCGGTCGCGGTCGGCGGCGGACGGCTGGACGGGGTGCTCCTCGCCGTCGTGGTGCTCACCGCGCTCGCCGCCTTCGAGGCGGTCGCGGGCATGCCCCTCGCCGTGCAGTACCGGCAGCGCACGCGGCGGGCGGCGGAACGCGTCCACGACGTGCTCGACGCACCCGCGCCCGTGCAGGAGCACCCGGGCAGCGGGCGGGAACGACTGGCAGCCCTCACCGCGGCATGGCGTGCCGACGAGCGGTCCGGCCACCGCCCCCACGACGCGAACGGTCCGCGCCTCACGCTGCGCGGGGTCACCGCCCGCCACCCCGGCCAGGAGCGGCCCGCCCTCGCCGGCTTCGACCTCGACCTGACACCCGGTCACCGGGTCGCCGTGATCGGCCCGTCCGGCTCCGGCAAGACGACGCTGGCGCAGGTGCTGCTCCGCTTCCTGGACCCGGAGTCCGGCGCGTATCTGCTGCACGGCGGTGCGCCGGACAGCGGCGCGCCGGACAGCGGTGTGCCGAACGGTGGTGCGCCGAGCGGCGGCGGGCCCGAGGTGGACGCCACGTCGGTGGACGGCGACGCCCTACGGCGCCTCGTGGGCCTGTGCGCCCAGGACGCCCACCTCTTCGACAGCACCCTCCGGGAGAACCTCCGGCTCGCCCTGCCCCGCACCGCGGACGGCGCCCCGGCGGAGGGCGCCCCGGCGGAGGGCGGCGCGGGCACCGACGCCGTGCTGCACCGGGCGTTGGCCGCCGCCCGCCTCGACGCCTGGGTGCACAGCCTGCCGGACGGCCTGGACACCCGCGTCGGCGAACACGGTGCCCGCCTCTCCGGCGGACAGCGTCAGCGCCTCGCCCTGGCCCGGGCGCTGCTCGCCGGATTCCCGGTGCTGGTGCTGGACGAGCCCGCCGAACACCTCGACCTGCCCACCGCGGACGCGCTGACCGCCGACCTGCTGGCCGTCACCGAGAACCGCACCACGGTGCTGATCACCCACCGCCTGCACGGGCTGGAGGCCGTCGACGAGGTGATCGTCCTCGACGGCGGCCGCACGGCGGAGCGCGGCACGTACGCCGAACTCGCCGCCCGGAAGGGTGGTCGCTTCCGCGCCATGCTGGACCGCGAGGCGGCCACGGCGGAACGCGCCGCCGGACGGACGGCGTAGGCGGAGCGCGGTCCCGGCCGCTCCCGAACGGCCCGATCGGCGTGCGCGCCGGGCGGTCCGGTGCGGACGGTCAGTGGCCGTCCGCCAGCAGCCGTTCGATGACCGCGGCCACGCCGTCGTCCTGGTTGGACGCCGTCCGGTGGGTGGTCGCGGCCAGCACGTCCGGGTGCGCGTTGGCCATCGCGTACGAGGTGCCGGCCCAGCCGAGCATCTCCAGGTCGTTGGGCATGTCGCCGAAGGCCACCACCTCGTCGGCGGAGATGCCGCGCTGGGCGCAGCACAGCGCCAGCGTGCTGGCCTTGCTCACGCCGAGACCGCTGATCTCCAGCAGAGCCGTGGGGCTGGAACGGGTGATCTCGGCGTACCGTCCCGCGCTCAGCCGTGCCAGGGTGAGGAAGGCGTCCGGATCCAGCCGGGGGTGCTGCGCCAGCAGCTTCAGCACCGGCTGGCTGGTGAAAGGTTTCCCCGTGCCGTCGGTGCCGGCCTCGGCCAGCAGCTTCTCCACCGGCGCCACCACGGCGCTGGGATCGAGGTGCACGGGCGGATACGACGGCTCGTAGTGGAACCCGCCGGTGCGCTCCACGGCGAAGGTCACTCCCGGAGCGGCCTCCCGCAGCGCGTGCACGACTCTCCGCGCGTCGTGCTCCGCCAGCTCCCGGACCTGCACGATCCGGCGGCCGCGGTGCAGGTCCACCACGGCCGCCCCGTTGGCGCAGATGGCCAGCCCGTGGCCGTGCACGTGGTCGCTGACCACCCCCATCCAGCGGGCCGGACGGCCGGTCACGAAGAAGACCTCGACGCCGGCCTGCTCGGCGGCGGCGAGTGCCTCGACCGTGCGGTCGGAGACGGACTTGTCGTCGTGCAGCAGGGTCCCGTCCAGGTCGGTGGCGATGAGCCGGGGCCGTGACCTGAGGGCGTCGGCGGGCGCGCGGTGCGCGGCAGGATGCATCACGCACACATCTTCGCCTATTTCGCCGCACAGGCGTGCGGCAAGGCGCACGGATGAGCCAATCGTGGTGGTGCGCATGTGGAGGAAGCGTGCCCGAAACATGGGCCCGCCGTGCGTGCGCCGCGAAGAAATCCGCAGCCCGTTGTCGGCGGCCGGGCCTACTGTGGTGTCCAGTCCGCGATCGATGAGGGGGGTCCTCGCGATCGGTTCCTTCCGTGCGCGAGGAGATGCAGCATGCCGTCACCCGTTCCCGACGAGCACGCCGTCGACGGCGAACACGTCCCGGCGGTGAACAGTTTCCAGGTCGATCTGCGGGGCCTCGTCGACCTGCTCTCCCACCACCTCTACTCCAGCCCGCGGGTCTACGTCCGCGAGCTGCTGCAGAACGCCGTGGACGCCGTCACCGCACGCCGCGCGCACGACGGGGCAGCGCGCATCCGGATCCGGCTGGTCGCCGCCGACGGCGCGGTCCGGATCGAGGACACCGGCATCGGCCTGACCGCCGACGAGGTGCACACCCTGCTCGCCACCATCGGCCGCAGCTCCAAGCGGGGCGGCGAACACGGGCTGGAGAGCGCCCGCCGCGAGTTTCTCGGCCAGTTCGGCATCGGACTGCTCGCCTGCTTCGTGGTGGCCCGCCGCATCCGCGTCGTGACCCGGTCCGCCCGCGACCCCCAGGCTCCGCCGGTGGAATGGCTGGCCGCCGACGACGGCTCGTACACCGTCCGCACGCTTCCCGACGACGCCCGTCCCGAGCCGGGCACCACGGTCCACCTGGAGCCGCGCCCCGGCGCCGAGGAGTGGACGACACCCGCCCGCGTCGAGGAACTCGCCCGCGACTACGGCTCCCTGCTGCCCTACGACATCACCTTCACGGGCGACGACGGCGCGTCCCGGCCGGTCACCGACCTGCCCGCCGTCTGGGACCGCGGCCATCCCTCTCCCGCGGCCCGGCGCGTGGCCCTGGCCCGGCACTGCACCGAGCTGTTCGGGTTCAGCCCGCTCGACTCGATCGACCTCGACCTGCCGCTCGCCGGGATACGCGGTGTGGCGTACGTGCTGCCCGAGCCGACCAGCCCCGCGCACCGCGCCGGACACCGCGTACACCTCAAGGGCATGCTGCTGACCGACCGGGCCGACAACCTGCTGCCGGACTGGGCGTTCTTCGTGCGCGTCGTCCTGGACACCGACACCCTGCGTCCCACCGCGTCGCGGGAGAACCTGTACGACGACGAAACCCTCGCCGCCGTGCGGGACGCGCTCGGCGCCCGGGTGCGGGACTGGCTGACCGAGCTGGCTGCCGGCGAACCGGACCGGCTGGCCGCGTTCCTGCGCGTGCACCACCTCGGAGTGAAGTCGCTCGCACGGCACGACACCGAGCTGCTGGACCTGATGCTGCCCTGGCTGCCCTTCGAGACCAGCGACGGGCAGATGAACCTCGAGGAGTTCGCGGCCGTCCACAACGAGATCCACTTCACGCGCACCGTCGAGGAGTTCCGGCAGATCGCGCCGATCGCCGCCGCGCACGGCCTCGGCGTCGTCAACGCCGGCTACACCTACGACGCCGACCTGCTGGCACAGGTCCCGGCCGTCCGGCCCACCGTGAAGGTCGCCGAACTCGACGCCGGTGCCGTGACAGACCGGCTGGACCCGGTCGGCGCCGACGCCGAACTGGCTCTCGCCGCCTTCCTGGCCACCGCCCGCACCCGGCTCGACCCGCTCGGCTGCGACGTCGCCCTGCGCGCCTTCCAGCCGGTGGGCGTTCCCGCGCTGTTCCTCGACGACCGCCAGGCGCGCCACGAACGCGACCGCGCCACCGCGCAGGAGAACGCCGACAGCCTGTGGAGCGACATCCTCGGCTCGCTGCGCGGCTCCGCACCCCGCGCCAGGCTGGTCCTCAACCACAACAACCCGCTGATCCGCCGCGTCGCCGGGCTGCCGGAGGCCGAACTGACCGGCACCGCCGTCGAGTCGCTGTACGGGCAGGCGCTGCTGATGTCGCAGCGTCCGCTGCGGCCCGCCGACACCAACCTGCTCAACCGGGCCTTCCTCGGCCTTCTGGAGTGGGCCACCCACCCGGCGACCGACACGCCGGCCGACGACTCCCCGGAGGACCGCGCATGAGTACGACCACCCCCGCGGAGATACGCTCGGCGTTGTACGAGAACAACGCCTCCCCCAACGGTCCCGTGCGCAACGCCCGCGCGGAGGAACTGGCCGCCGCCGCCGAACGCTGCGGCGACCGCGAGGTCTTCCGGCACGCGCTGTTCTCCCTGATCGACGCCTACGAGTACAGCGCCGAACGCACCCGGATGACGGTGCCCTTCGCGCGAGTACTCCAGGAGTACGATCGCGACCCGGCGGCGTTCGGCAGGCATGAGGTGCACAGCCTGTTCTGGCGCTTCAAGTGGGTGACCGGCAGCATCCTCGATTCTCCCGACGTGCCCCTCGCATCGGTGGAGAAGTGGCTCGAGGACATGGAGCGGCGCTACCGCCTGGCGGGTTACAGCGTCCGCGCGGTACGGCAGGCCGAGTACTACCTCGCCGAGGCCGTCGCGGACACCGACCGGGCCGACCGGGCCCTCGCCGCGTGGACCGCGGCCGAGCGGGACGCGATGAGCGACTGCCACGCCTGCGAACTCAACGAGCAGGGCACCTACCGGGTGCGCCGCGACGACGACCCGGAGGCGCTGCGGGTGTGGGGACCGGTCCTCGCCGGGCGTGACACCTGCATGGAAGAGCCGCACCGGGTCCTCGCCCACTCGCTGCTCCCCCTGCTCCGGCTCGGCCGGCTCGACGACGCCCGCACGCACCACCTGCGCGGCTACCGCCTGACCCGTGGAAACGAGAGCCTGCTGCGCGAGACCGGCGAGCACATCGAGTTCTGCGCGCTGACCGGCAACGAGGCGCGCGGCCTGGAGATCCTGGCCGCGCACGCCGCCCATCTCGGCCCGCTCGCCGACGTGGAGGCCCGGCTGCGCCTGACCGGCGGCGTCCTCGTGCTGCTGCGGCGCCTCGTGGACCTCGGGCACGGCGAGCAGCCGACCGTCACCTACCAGGGCGAGATGCGGACGGCAGCCGACCTGCACCGGCTGCTGCACGCCGAGGCCGCGGCCATCGCCGCGCGGTTCGACGCGCGCAACGGCAACACCGTCGTCTCCGACCGGTTCACCGCCCGGATCGCCGCGCAGCCACTGATCGACGCTCTGCCGCTCGGCGTGCGCAGCGCGCGGCTGCCCGAGCCCGCGGCCGCACCCCCACCGGTGCCGGCACGTCACGCCCCGCGGCGCGCACCGGCCGATCCGCTCGACGACCTGCTGGTGCGTGCGCGGGAGCTGCGAGCCGAGGGACACCCGGGCACGCACGCCGCCTGGGACCGGGTCGCGGCCCGGATCGCCGCCGACGGCACCGAGCCGGACCGCGCCCTGGCGGCCGACCTGCTCGAGCATCGCGCGCGGTGCGCGGCCCTGGCCGGCGCCCCAGAGGCCCGGGACCTGATCGCGGAGAGCGCGCGTGCCCATCACGCGGCCGGTCAGCCCGGCCGCGCCGCCTTCGCCGCGGTCCGCGCGGTCAGCGCCGCGGCCTCCTCCGGGGCCGAACCCGACGAGATACGGGCGCTGCTGGAGACCGCCGACCGTGCAGCGGCGGGGCTCGCCGCGGACGACCCCGAGCGGGCGCGGCGCATCGCCACCGCACAGTGGCTGCGCATCCGGGTCGAGGCGTACCTGCGGGTGCGGGAGTCCGACCACGCCGACGGCCATCCCCACGACGCCGACGCGCGCTACGCCGAGGAGGTGGCCGCCTTCGTGGCGGACAGCGCGGGGTGCGCGACGGAGGACGGTGTGGCCCATCTGCTGGCCGAGGCCGAGACGACGCTGGGCCGGCTCGCCCTCGACCGCGGCGACCCCGCCGCCGCCGAGCGGCTGTTCGCCTCCGCGGCGGAACGCGCCGTCGCCGCGGGCCGGCCGTGGGAGGCCACGGAGCCGCTGACCACCCGGGCCGGCCTGCTCTTCGGGCACGGGGACGCGGCAGGGGCCGAAACCTGCGCACGTACCGCGCTGGACCACGCCGCCGAGCTGACCGACCCCGAGGAGCAGGGCGCCGTACGTCTCACCCTGGCCGACATCCTGCTGCGACGGGGCCGGGCTCCGGAAGAGGCGGCGCGGCACGCCCTCGACGCCGCGCACTGGTTCGACCAGGCCGGACTGGCCGAGGCCGGCGGCGCGCAGGCCCGGCAACTGCTGGCGCGGGCCTACGCGACGGCAGGGCGTACCGCCGAGGCGGCCGAGGTGCTCCAGTCGGCGCTGCCCGATCTCGTGCAGCACGGCGAGGGGCGGGAGGTGGCGGCCCGCGAGACCCTCGGCGGGCTGCTCCTGAACCTGAACGACCCGCGCGCCGCCGCCGAGCAGTTCCTGCTGGCCGCCGACGTCGCCAAGGGCTGGGACGACCCGCGAGGGCAGGCGCAACTGGCGCACGGGGCCGCCGAAGCGCTCACCCGTGCCGGGCTCGATGACCAGGCGGAGGCGGCGTACGTCCGGTCGCTGGACCTGTGGCGGCAGGCGGGCGACGAGCCGGTGGCCGAGGTGCGGGTGCTCCGTTCGCTGGCCTGGCTGGCGACGCACGACTGGTACGACGAGGACGGGGAGCAGGAAGGGGTGTACGCGGCGCGGGCCGCCGCCGCGCTGGAGCGGGCACGCGCCCGGATGGGCGAGGCGTCCGCGGTGCTCGACGCGCACCCGGACGCGCCGCCCCTGCGCTTCGAGCGTGCGCAGACCGCGCAGCAGCTCGCCCGCCTGATCGACCAGTACGCCGACGAGGTCCTCGCGACGTACCCGGACGGGGGCGGCGAGGCAGAAAGCGCGGCGGACGGGGACGACCGGGCGGAGTCCGCGGAGGTGCGGGCGCTGCGCGAGGAGGTGCTCGGTCTGTACACCGCTTCGGAGGCCGGTTACGCGGATCTCGGCGGGGAAGCGCTGGAGGAGCGCTTCCAGGTGTGCGCCGGGGCGGCGTGGGCCGCGTGCGAACTGGGCCGGGGCGAGGAGTCCGTGGCACGCGTCGAGTCCTTCGCGGCCGAGCTGGAGCGTCTGCGCGACGGGCAGGGCGGCGACGGGCAGGGCGGCGACGGGCAGAAGGCCGGCGCCCGGGCGGAGTCCGCGGAGGTGCTGGCCGAACTGCTGAAGCGGGCGGAGACCGTTCTGGACCGTCTCCGGGGCTGACGACGCACCAGCCCTCCGGGGCGGAGGACCGCCGTCCTCCGCCCCGGCCGGGGCAGTCCCGACCGGCGCCGCGCCGCACGGGTGCCGGAACCGGCGCCGTAGGGTCGTGACATGCGACTGAGTACCTGCATCCTCCCGGTCCACCGCTGGCACGAGGGAGGCCGGGAACGGTGGACGCGCGCCGAGGAACTCGGCTTCCACGCGGCCTACACCTACGACCACCTGTCCTGGCGGGTCCCCTTCCGGGACGGCCCCTGGTTCGGGGCGGTTCCCACCCTGACCGCCGCGGCCGGTGTCACCTCCCGGCTGCGCCTCGGCACGCTGGTGACCTCGCCGAACTTCCGCCACCCCGTCACCCTCGCCAAGGAGCTGCTGACCCTCGACGACGTCAGCGGCGGTCGCGTGACGCTGGGCGTCGGCGCCGGCGGCACCGGCTTCGACGCCACCGCGCTCGGCCAGGAGCCGTGGACGCCGCGCGAACGGGCCGACCGGTTCGCCGAGTTCGTCACCCTGCTCGACCAGCTGCTGACCGGTGACGCGACCACGTACCGCGGCACCTACTACTCCGCGCTTGAGGTGCGGAACATCCCCGGCTGCGTACAGCGCCCCCGGCTGCCGTTCGCCGTCGCCGCCACCGGGCCCCGCGGCCTGCGGCTCACCGCCCGTTACGGGCAGGCGTGGGTGACGACCGGCGACCCCAAGGTCGTCTCCGCTCCCGACGCCACCCCTCAGGCATCGCTCGCCGCCGTCGAACGGCAGGTCGCACGCCTCGGGGAGGCCTGCGCCGAGGAGGGACGCGACCCGGCCGACCTGCACCGGATCATGCTCGTCGGCTTCACTCCCGACCCGCTGCTCGACTCCGTCGACGCCTTCGTGGACTTCGCCGGGCGGCACGCGGAGGCGGGCATCGACGAGGTCGTGCTGCACTGGCCGATCCCCGGCACCCGCTTCGAGGCCGACCCGGACGTGTTCGCCCGCATCGCCACCGAGGCCCCCGCCCAGCTCTGACGGGGGCCGGCGGGCGGATCAGCGGGTCCTGGCGGCCAGGCGGCTCTCGTCGATGCGCTCCCCGGCGAGGTAGTACAGCACCGCTCCGGCGCGCAGCGGGGCGTCCCACGGCGGGCTGACCTTCATGGAGCCGTCCTGCCGCACGGCGATCACCGTGGCGCCGAAGTCGCGGCCGAACCGCTGCTGGCAGGCGCCGAACTGCTGTCCGCCCAGGGCCTCCGGCAGCCGCACCGAGTAGGTGTTGCCCTCACCGCGGCTGCTCATCAGGTCCGCGTACACCTCGGTGATACCCGGATCGAGGGCCTCCTCGGTCAGCAGGTTCGGCACGTGCCACTGCACGCACTGGACCGTCGGGCTCACGTACCGCAGGTGCGCGGCGCGGTTCATGTCGTGCAGCGCCGCCACCATGTGCACCTCGGGACGCAGGTGGTCGACGGCGACGGCCAGGGCGAGCGCCTCGTTGTCGTCCCGGGCGTCGATCACCACCGTCGCGGCACGGTCCACGCAGGCCCGTTTCAGCACGTCCGCGTCGCGCAGGTCACCGCGCACGAACAGGACGCCGTCCTGCTCCGGCATCGGGTGCTGCGGCACGTCGTCCCAGGCGCACAGCACGAGTTCACGGACGCGTTCCTCCAGCAGCAGCTCCTGGACGATCCGCTCGGTGCGGCCCGGGTGGTAGCCGAGGATGACGATGTGGTCTGCGAGGTCGAGAGCGACGACGCCCTTCATGCGCTTCCCCCTGACGGACTGGATGTGGCTCGCCAGCTCGGTGAAGAGGATGGTGAGAGTGGCGATTCCGCCGACGATGACATAGCCCCCGACCACGTGACCGGCGCCCGTCTCCGGGAAGAAGTCGCCGTATCCGACCGTCGATCCGGTGACCAGGAAGTACCACCAGTAGTTCTGCGGCTCGGTGATCGCGTTCGACCCGGGCTCGGCCAGCCACATCGCCAGCCAGCTGCTGCCGAACACGAACAGGCCGACCGCGAGCGCCGCCCGCCACCCGTGCACGCGGGAGCGCAGGGCCTGGACGAACCGGGCGACGAGGATCGGCACGTGCGGCTCCAGGTGGCCGGAGGGGAATCGGGGAGGGCAGCCTACCGGTCGGAGCGTGCGTGACCGCACCCTGGGACGGTGCGGGGAACCCCTCGCTTATTACCCGCTGGTAAGTCATGATGGCGGCCGATGACGGACGCGGCAGGGGGGAGACGGCGGTGACGGCTCCGGAGAAGCGGACCACGGTGCACACGTTCCGGGACGACGCCCTCGGCGAGCACGACGCCGTCGGGCTCGCCGCGGCGATACGGCGCGGCGAGGTCGGCGCGGCCGAAGTGGCGCGGGACGCGGCGGTGCGGGTCGGGGACGCCCGCGCCCTGAACGCCGTCCAGGCGGACCTCGACGTCCCGGCCCGCTCGCCCGGCGGAGGCGGCGCGTTCGCCGGGGTGCCCAGCTTCGTCAAGGACAACGTCGACTACCTGGGGCTGCCGACCGGGCACGGCAGCGGGGCGTTCGTGCCCCGGATCGCGCGGCGGCACGCGCCGTTCGGCGAGCAGTTCCTCAGCACCGGTGTCACGGTGCTGGGCAAGACCAGGCTGCCGGAGTTCGGCTTCAACGCGACCACGGAGTTCGAGGACGAGGAACCCGTCCGCAACCCCTGGCACACCGACTACTCCGCGGGCGGCTCGTCCGGCGGCAGTGCGGCGCTGGTCGCGGCCGGCGCGGTGCCGGTCGCGCACGCCAACGACGGCGGCGGATCCATCCGCATCCCGGCCGCCTGCTGCGGACTGGTCGGGCTCAAGGCCACCCGCGGCCGCCTCGTGGCGAACGAGCAGAGCAGGCCGCTGCCGATCGACGTCGTCAACGACGGCATCGTGAGCCGTTCCGTACGCGACACCGCCGCGTTCCTCGCCGCCGCCGAGACGCACTGGCGCAACCCGAAGCTGCCGCCGCTGGGCCTGGTCGAAGGGCCCTCCGCGCGACGGCTGCGCATCGGGCTGCTCGCCGAGTCGCCGACCGGCGTCCCGATCGACGCAGCCACCGGGGCAGCCGTGACGGAGACGGCCGCCGCACTGGAGAGGCTGGGACACACCGTCGAACCGGTGCGCGTCGCCGTGGACCCGCGGTTCACGCAGGACTTCCTGACCTACTGGGGCATGCTGGCCTTCCTCATCGCCGTCACCGGGCGCAGGCTCGGCACCGGCTTCGACCACCGCCGCATGGACGGACTCAGCCGGGGCCTGCGCGCCGACTACCTCCGGGCCATGCACCGGACACCAGCCGTGCTGCGACGGCTCAAGCGGTCCCGGGAGGGCTACGCGGCGGCGTTCCGCGGCCTCGACCTCATCCTGAGCCCGGTCCTCGCCCACACCACGCCCCGGCTCGGCAGGCTCAGCCCCGCCGTCCCGTACGACACGCTCATCGAGCGGATCACCGCCTACGTGGCGTTCACCCCGCTGAACAACGTCGTGGGCACGCCGTCGCTCTCCCTGCCCGCCGCCAGGGCGACGGACGAGGGGCTGCCGATCGGGGTCATGTTCTCCGCCCGGCCGGGCGACGAACGCGCCCTGCTCGACGTCGCCTTCGCCCTGGAGGCCGACCGGCCCTGGCGGCGCATCCAGGACGTCGCCCCCGCGAGCTGATCCGGAGCGGCCGACGCCCGGGTCAGGCCTGACGGGGCGGTGCCGACGGCCCTTCGGGCTCGCGCATCCGCAGGTAACGGGGCGGCACGGCCTCGGTGAGCCACACGCCGTTGCCGCTCAGCCGGAAGGTGTGGCCGTCGCGGTGCATCTCCCCGGCGGCCACCGCCAGCACGAGCGGGCGGCCCCGGCGCGCCCCGACGCGCACGGCGGTCTCCCGGTCCGGGGAGAGGTGCACGTCGTGGCGGCTCATCGGGCGCAGGCCCTCGGCGCGGACGGCGTCCAGGAAGCGGGCCACCGTGCCGTGGTAGAGCCACTCCGGTGGCTCGGCGTCGGGCAGCCCGAGGTCGACCTCGACGGAGTGGCCCTGCTGGGCGCGGATGCGGTCGCCGACGGCGTCGAGGGCGAACCGCTGCTTGTCGTTGGCGGCCACCACGTGTTCCAGCTCGGCGCGGGTGAAGGGGAAGCCGTGGTCGGCGGCGGCCTGCAGCAGCGCCTCGACCGGGGTCCAGCCGTGCGCGTCCAGGAGGAGGCCGATCCGGCCGGGATCGTGGCGCAGATGCCGTGAGAGGTACTTCGAGATGCGCACGTCGCGCTGGGGTTTCACCGGCCCCAGCCTGCCGTGCCGCAACCGGTCCGGCACCTGCTTTTCCGGGCGGCGGGGGGCTGTACGGGGCCCGGTGCCGATGTCAGTGGCGGCTGGGACGATGCGGGGATGGAGAGCCGAGCCGCCGTCATCGCCGACCAGACCACCGAACACACCACCACCGACCGCATCACCGACCGCATCACCGACTACTGGGACGCCGCCGCCACGACCTACGACGAGGAGCCGGACCACGGCCTCCGCGACGCGCGGACGCGGGATGCCTGGGCGCGGCGGCTCCTGGAGTGGGTGCCGGGGCCGGCCGGTTCGGTGCTGGACGCCGGCTGCGGCACGGGCTCGCTGTCGCTGCTGCTTGCGGAGGCCGGGCACGTGGTCACCGGAGTCGACGCGGCGCCGGGGATGGTGTGGCGGGCCCGGGAGAAGGCGGAGACGGCCGGGGTGCGGGCGCGGTTCCTGCTGGGCGAGGCGGGCGACCCCCCGGTCGGTGACCGGACCTTCGACACCGTGCTGGCGCGGCACGTGGTGTGGACGCTTCCCGACCCGCACCGGGCGCTTCGGCGCTGGGTCTCCCTGCTGCGGCCCGGGGGGCGGCTGGTGCTGGTCGAGGGCCGCTGGCGGCAGTCCGCGGCCGACGCCGCGCCGTACGTCGCGGGAGCGGCGCGGGCGCTGCCGTGGCACGGGGGAGTCGGCGCGGAGGAACTCGCCGAGGCGGTCAGCCCGTTGGTCACCGCCGTCCGGACGGTACCCCTGGGCGGCGAGGCCGCGCTGTGGGGCCGCCCGGTCGACGACGAGCGTTACGCACTGGTCGCCGAGGTCTGACGCAGGGTCGGCGGGCACGGGGCGGCCCCTGTCCCAGTGCCGGGGCATGCGCGTCACCGGGCATCCGCGGGCGCGCGCGTGCGTGCCGTAAGCACGCGAGGCGGCGACGCGGGGCACCGCCGTAGGCGGCGGGGCAGACCCGCCGCACGTCTGCGGGACGGTGGCGCTGCCCGCCGCAGCGGCCACCCGTCGTCCACGACACAACGGGCCAGACGCAGGCGACCGGTCGGAGTCAACGGGGCGTTACGGTGGGACACGAGGGCCTCCTGGCGTTCGGCGTAGATGTCGCAATCCGCACCGGAACCAGAAGGCCCTCACCTCATGCAAGGACCACAAGCAGCGTGTCGCCTGTCACCAACGTGCCGGGACAACACACCTAGCGCCGGCGTCGCCGCGTGAGGCCGTCCATCATCCGGGCGGCCGCCTCGCGTTCCGTCGCCGCGGCCACGAACGCCGCGACGTTCTCCTCGCCGACCAGATCGCGGACGCGGGCGACCGTCGCCGCGGGGAGGTCGACGGGTGTCGTCCGCCCCTCCTGCGGCGTCCGCCCCTCCTGCGGCGGGCGCCCGTCCTGTGGTTCCCGCTCCTGTGGTTCCCGCGCCGCCGGTGGGACGTCGGCTTCCGACCGACCAGCGCTCTCGGCCGCGCCGGTCCCCGCGATGCCCGCCATCAGGGGGCCGCCCGCGCCCGGCCGTCCCGTCGCCGTCCGCAGGTGGGCCCGGAGGGTGCGGGTGGAGAGCACCTGCATGGCGCGGGCGAGTTCCGCGTCGACCGCCTTCCGGGCCAGCGGACGCAGCCGGCGCACCAGGCCGGCCACCTCCGCCGTCTCCGCGTCCGTCGGCGGGCCGCTCCCCGCGAGGTAGTCGGCGAAGACGTGCCGGTCCGCGAAGGTCAGGAACCGCTCGGCGATGTGCTCGACCTGGTTGCGCAACTCCCGCAGATGCCCGGCCACCGCGGACAACGGCACCCCCGCCGCGTGCAACTCGGCCGCCACCGCGAGCTCCTGAGGGCTGGGGACGACGTACACGTCCTCGCCCGCGTCCCCCGGGGCGGGAACCAGTACACCCAGGCGTACGGCCTCCCCCACGGCCGCGTCGTCGGGCGTGTCGCCGAAGAGGGCGTCCAGCTCGCGCCGGGTGAGCCGCTGCGGCTCCTCGTCGCTCCACGGACCGGCGACCTCCGCCGCAAGCCCCAGCACGCCGCTCAGCCCGCGGCCGGAGTCCCACGCCTCCAGCAGTTCGCGGATCGAGGCCAGCGTGTAGCCCCTGTCCAGGAGTTCCGCGATCTGTCGCAGCCGCAGCAGGTGGGCGTCCCCGTACAGGTTCGCCCGGCCGCGCCGTTCGGGCCGGGGCAGCAGCCCCCGGTCGGCGTAGGACCGGATGGTGCGGACGGTGGCGCCGCTCAGATGCGCCAGGTCCTCGATCCGGTAGCCGGCAGCCGATCCCGTCTCGTCGACCGATCCCGTCTCGTCGGCGGGCCCCGCTTCGTCCGTGAACCCGGTTTCGGCCAGGGACGGCCACGACCTGCCGCTCCCGCCCCCGTCGCCGCTCCCGCCCCCGTCGCCGCTCGTGGCCCTGCTGCCGCTCCCGCCGGTCACTTGAGCGGCCGGACCCGGGCTATCGCCCGCAGCGCACGCGGATACATCCGGGCGAGCACGTGCGCGGTGCGCGCCTCGGGAGTCACCGGCACCACCGGCCGGTTCTCCGCCACAGCCCGCAGCACCGCCGACGCGACCCGCTCCGGCGGGTAGTTGCGCCGCGCGTACCGCCGCGTCGTCCGCTCCCGCAGCCGTTCCTGCTCCTCCTCGTCCACGCCCGTGAAGCGGGCCGTCGTGGTGATGTTGGTGGTGACGAAGCCCGGGCAGACGGCGGAGACCCCGATGTCCTGCCCGGCGAGTTCGGCTCGCAGGCACTCGCTCAGCATCAGCACGGCCGCCTTGGACGTGCAGTACGCGGGCAGTGCGCGCGAAGGCTGGAAGGCGGCGGCGGAGGCGGTGTTGACGATGTGGCCGCCTTGCCGGCGGTCCGCCATCTGCCGGCCGAAGGTCCGGCAGCCGTGGATGACCCCCCACAGGTTGACGTCCAGCACGCGCTGCCAGTCCTCCACTCCGGTGTCGAAGAAGCCCCCGGAGACGCCTATCCCGGCGTTGTTGACCAGCACGTCGACCGTGCCGTGCTCGGCTGCGGTCTTCGCCGCCAGCTCCTCCATGGCCGTGCCGTCGGCCACGTCCACGACCTCGGCCCATGCCTCCTTGGCGCCGCTCTGCCGGGCGAGTTCGGCGGTACGCGCGGCCGTGGCCGCGTCCCGGTCGACGGCGATCACGCGTGCGCCCGCGGCGGCGAAGGCCAGGGCCGTCGCCCGGCCGATCCCGCTGCCCGCACCCGTCACCAGCACCAGCTGCCCGGCGAACCGGTCGGCGTACGGCGCCGGGCGCCGCCTCCGCGGGACGACGCCCGCCCGGGCGCCGCCCCGGGCGGCGACCGCCCCCGACGGCGCGGCCCCGCCCGACTCGACGGAGGCGCCCGATGCCACGGAGCCGCCCGACTCGACGGCGTCGACGAAGTCCCCCACCCAGGAGGCGATCCGGTCGGGCCGGGTGCGCGGCACCCAGTGCTTGGCAGGCAGCGTCCGGCGCGTCAGGTGCGGAACCCAGCGCTCCAGACCGTCGTACAGCGCCTCGCTGAGGAAGACGTCACCGGTCGGGGTGATGAGCTGGACCGGCACGTGCGCGTGGCAGTCCTCCCGGGGCTGCCGCAGGCGGGAGCGCACGTTGTCCCGGTAGAGCCATGCGCCGTGCGCGGCGTCCCTCGGCAGCGAGGCGGTCGGGTAGGCCCCGCCCGGCACCTTCTCCGCCCGCTCGAGCAGCCGGGGCCAGGCCCGCCCGAGCGGCCCCTTCCACGCCAGCTCCGGCAGCACCGGGGTGTGCAGCAGGTACACGTACCAGGACTTGGCTCCCTGCCCGAGCAGTTGCCCGACCCGGCGCGGCGTCGGGTGCGCGACGCGCTGCCTGATCCAGTGGCCGAAGTGGTCGAGCGAGGGCCCGGACATCGAGGTGAAGGACGCCACCCGCCCCCGCGTCCGCGACACCGTGACGAACTCCCAGCTCTGCACCGAGCCCCAGTCGTGCCCCACCAGGTGGACGGGACGGTCCGGGCTCACCGCTTCGGCCACCGCGAGGAAGTCGTCGGTGAGCTTCTCCAGCGTGAAGCCCCCGCGCAGCGGCCTCGGGGCGCTGGAACGGCCGTGGCCGCGCACGTCGTACAGCACCACGTGGTAGCGCTCGGCCAGCCGGGGGGCGACGTCCGCCCACACCTCCTTGCTGTCCGGATACCCGTGCACCAGAAGGACGGTCGGCCGCTCCGGGTCGCCCAGCTCCGCGACGGCCAGCTCGACGCCCTCCCGGGTCACGACCCGCCGCTCCTTCCCGGTGACCCGCCCGTCGCCGACGCTCCCCAGCGCGCCCTGCCCGTCCTGCCCGCCCTGCCCGTGCTGCCCGTCACGCCCGCCCTGCCCGTCCTGCGCCATGGCTTCCCCTCCCTGCCCCGCCTGAACTGACACCATCGAATGTGACAACGTCCGATGGCTGCGTCAAGGCTCCGCCCCACCCTGTGGATACCGCCGGTAACACCAGCGCCTCCGCCCACCGGACCCCGACCCCGCGCCCTCCCCCGGAAGCAGACCCCTAGTGGCCCGTCCGCCTCCGGTACGACCCCGATCCCGCCCTCCAGGGGGACGTGACACGCCCCACACGGCCACTACCGTCGTCTCCGTGACTGTGATCGCTACCCAGAGCCTGACCAAGCGGTACCCACGGGTGACCGCTCTCGACCGGCTGACGATGGACATCACACCGGGCGTGACAGGCCTGGTGGGTGCCAACGGAGCCGGCAAATCGACCCTGATCAAGATCCTCCTCGGTCTCGCCCCGGCCACCGAGGGCACCGCGAGCGTGCTCGGTCTCGACGTCTCCCGCGAGGGCGCCGCGATCCGTGAACGCGTCGGCTACATGCCGGAACACGACTGCCTGCCGCCCGACGTCTCGGCCACCGAGTTCGTCGTCCACATGGCACGGATGTCCGGCCTCCCCGCCACCGCGGCCCGCGAGCGCACCGCCGACACCCTGCGTCACGTCGGCCTCTACGAGGAGCGCTACCGCGCCATGGGCGGCTACTCGACCGGCATGAAGCAGCGGGTCAAACTCGCCCAGGCACTCGTCCACGACCCCCAGCTCGTCCTGCTCGACGAGCCCACCAACGGGCTCGACCCCGTCGGCCGGGACGACATGCTCGGCCTCATCCGCCGCGTCCACACCGACTTCGGCATCTCCGTGCTGGTCACCTCGCACCTGCTCGGCGAACTGGAACGCACCTGCGACCACGTCGTCGTCATCGACGGCGGAACGCTTCTGCGCTCCTCCTCCACCGCCGACTTCACCCAGAGCACCGCCTCGCTGGCCGTCGAGGTCACCGACACCGACACCCACCCCGACGGCACCGCCGCACTCCGCGACGCCCTCACCAAGGCCGGACTCACCGTCCACGCCCCCGGTGCCCCGGGAGCCCCCGGCAGCGGACACCTGCTGCTGGTCGACGTCGTCGACGGCGCCACGCACGACGTCGTCCGCGACGCCGTCGCCGACCTCGGCATCGGCCTGATCCGCATGGAACAGCGCCGCCACCGCATCGCCGAGGTCTTCACCGAGAGCCCCGAACAGCACGCCGAAGGGCCCCCCGGTGCGCACACCGACCGGAACACCGGGCAGCCCACCGGCCCTGCCCCCGGCACCGACGCCCGCACGCCCGAATTCGCGGCGGCCCGCCCGCAGGAAGGACACAGCGGCGATGTCGCCTGAGACCCGAAACCCCACCTCCGCCTCCACCCCCGCCTCCGCCCCTGCTTCCGCCCCCGCGGCGGACGTGATCCACAACATCGGCTACCGCCACTACGACGGCCCGCGCCTCGGCCGCGCCTACGCCCGCCGGTCGCTGTTCGTCCACTCGCTGCGCGGCGCCTACGGCCTCGGCCGGACGGCCAAGTCCAAGGTCCTGCCGATGATCCTGGCGGCCTCGATGGCCTTTCCGGCCCTCATCATGGTCGCCGTCACCGTCGTCACGGGCGCCGGTGAACTCCCCGTCGCCTACACCGAGTACGCCCTTTTCCTGCAGCCCGTCGTCGGCATCTTCGTCGCCGCCGCCGCACCCCAGGCCGTCTCCCTCGACCTGCGGTTCAAGACCACACCCCTGTACTTCTCCCGCCCCATCGAACGCCGCGACTACGTGAGCGCCAAGTACGCCGCCCTCACCGCCGCGCTGTTCGTCTTCACCGCCACCCCGGTGCTCCTGCTGTACGTCGGTGCGCTGCTCGCCAAGCTCGACTTCACCGACCAGACCCTCGGATTCGCCAAGGGCCTCCTGTTCTCCGCCCTGTTCGCGGCCCTGCACGCCGGCATCGGCCTCTTCCTCGCCGCCCTCACCCCGCGCCGCGGCTTCGGCATCGCCACCGTCATCGCCGTGCTGACCATCCCCTACATGCTGGTCTCCGCACTCCAGGGCACCGCCTACGGCCAGAACGCCCCCGAACTCATCGGCTGGCTCGGCCTCGGCTCCCCCGGCACCCTCATGGCCGGCTTCCAGCAGGCCGTACTCGGCGGCCCCTCCGCCTTCCCCGGCGCCGTCGACCTGACCGCCGCCGAAGGCACCGGCTACGTGCTGCTCATCGCCGTCCTGATCGCCGGCACCTACGCCCTCCTGCTGCGCCGCTACCGAAAGGCCGGGCTGTGACCACCCTCCAGATCGACCACGTCTCCCGCTGGTACGGCAACGTCGTCGCCGTCAACGACATCACCATGACGATCGGCCCCGGCGTCACCGGCCTGCTCGGCCCCAACGGCGCGGGCAAGTCCACCCTCATCCACATGATGAGCGGCTTCCTTCCGCCCTCCAGCGGCACCGTCACCCTCGACGGCGCCACCGTCTGGCGCAACCAGGACGTCTACCGCGAGATCGGGCTCGTCCCCGAGCGCGAGGGCATGTACGACTACCTCACCGGCGGCGAGTTCGTCCTCGCCAACGCCGAGCTGCACCGCCTCCGCGACCCGCGCGCCGCCGCCCGCAACGCGCTGGCCACCGTGGAGATGGAACACGCCGCCGACCGCCGCATCAGCACCTACAGCAAGGGCATGCGGCAGCGCGTCAAGATGGCGTCCGCGCTCGTCCACGACCCGTCCGTGCTGCTGCTCGACGAGCCGTTCAACGGCATGGACCCCCGCCAGCGCATGCAGCTCATGACCCTTCTGCGGCAGATGGGCGACCAGGGCCGCACCGTGCTCTTCTCCTCCCACATCCTGGAGGAGGTCGAGCAACTGGCGTCGCACATCGAGGTGGTGGTCGCCGGACGGCACGCCGCCAGCGGCAACTTCCGCAAGATCCGCCGCCTGATGACCGACCGCCCGCACCGCTACCTCGTCCGCTCCAGCGACGACCGCGCCCTGGCCGCCGCCCTCATCGCCGACGGCTGCACCTCCGGCATCGCGTTCGACGCCGACGAACGTGCCCTGCGCATCCAGGCCGTCGACTTCACCCGCTTCACCGAGCTGCTCCCCCGCGTCGCGCGGCAGCACGGCATTCGGCTCCAGGAGGTCTCGCCCTCGGACGAGTCCCTGGAAAGCGTCTTCTCCTACCTCGTCGCGGCCTGAAAGGAGCAGACGACATGAGCAACCTCTACGACCCCACGGTCGCCCGCCTCACCTTCCGGGCCCTCCTCGGCCGCAAACGCGGCCTGATCCTCACGGCCCTGCCCGCGCTGCTCCTCCTGGTCGCCGTCCTCGTACGCGTCCTGGTCGGGGCCGACGACCAGCTGACCGCCGAGCTCCTCGGCGGCTTCGCCCTCTCCGCGATGGTCCCGCTCATCGGCGTCATCGCCGGCACCGGAGCCATCGGCCCGGAGATCGACGACGGCTCCGTCGTCTACCTGCTCGCGAAGCCGCTCAAGCGCTCCACCATCATCCTCACCAAGCTGTACGTCGCCGTCGGTGTCACCGTCGCCTTCTCGGCGGTGCCCACGCTGCTGGCCGGCTTCGTCCTCAACGGCAACAGCCAGCAGCTCGCGGTCGCGTACGCCGTCGCCGCCGCCGTCGGCTCCCTCGCCTACAGCGCGCTGTTCCTGCTGCTCGGCGTCGTCACCCGGCACGCCGTCGTCATCGGTCTGGTCTACGCCCTGGTCTGGGAGGCCGTCGTCGGCAACATCATCGCCGGCGCCCTCACCCTGTCCGTTCAGCAGTGGTCCCTCGCCGTCGCGCAGGAGATCGGCGGCGAAGGCCTCATCACGTCCGAGGTCGGCCTGACGCTCGCGGTGATCCTGCTCGCGGTCGTCACGGTGGGCGGCACCTGGTGGGCCGGGCAGAAACTCCGCACCCTCACCCTCGCGGGCGAGCAGTAACCCCCTCCGGCACCTTCCCGGTCGGCCGACGCCGGGGACCGCGACACCTCACCGTCGCGGCCCCGGCGTCGCCGGTTCCTCCGCGCGCGCGGGCCGGTCCGCACGGGGCCTTCTGCTCGCGCGGAACAGCTCGAAGCCCACGCGTTCGGGCTCGGGTGGCAAGTCGGGGACGGCCGCCCCCTCCGCCCGGCACTCGGGACACAGGTCCCCCTCCACGCCCGGCCTCGGGGTGAAGAGCAACGACTGGGTGTGCTCGCCCCGGCACTCCCGCATCCGGGCCACCCTCGGCTCCGGGCGCGGCGCGGCCGGAACGGCGGGCGGCACGTCCGGCAGCGCGTGCCGCAGCCGCCAGCGCAGCACGCCCACCGGCGACCGCACGTCGCCGCCCAGCCCTCCGGTCAGCGTCCGGCGGATCTCCTCGGCGCTCAAGTCGCTCTGCAGCCACGGCACCAGGAGCGGCGCCAGGTCGCGGATCACCCGGGCGGGCATCGCCAGCCGGCGGTCCGCGAACACCAGGGTGCGCAGGAACGCCTCGGCCGCCGCCCGCCGCCGGCGTCCCGGTTCGCGTGCGCCCGACGCCTCTTCGCCCGACGCCTGCTCGGTGGGTCGGGTGGTGTTCTCCCTGATGTTCTTCCTTGGTTGACGGCCGTCCGTCCGGCCCGTCGGCTCACCGACGGTCGGAGAACCGGCACCCGGCGGCGACGGCTCGGCGCCGTGCTCCCGGCCGTCCCGCAACGCCAGCGCCTCCGCAGGCGTCAGCACGACGTTGGACACCAGCTGCACGGTCCGGAACCGGCCACTCTCGACCCGCACCCGCCACTCGTGCACGTAGCCCTCGTCCAGCAACTCGCGCTTGGCGCGCTGGAACGCGGTCTTCCGGATACCGGCCCGACGAGCCGTCTCACTGAGGCACTGCCGGTCGTCGGCCGTGAGGGAGAGCTGCCACGTCAGCAGGGTCTTGGCCGCCGGGGACAGGCGGGGATGGCGCACGATGGTGTGCGGGATCTGAGTGAAGGCACGTGGGGGCGCGTTAACATTCCGGAGCATCCAGGGACTCCTGTGAAGTCTTTCGTGGGTGTAGGGCCCCGGCCGGTGCTGTAACACCGGCTGGGGACCGCCTCTTTCGGTCGAGGCGACCCCGTCGAGGGGCACACTACCTCCTCTTGTGACCGTGCGATGACCGTTCGTTGCGCAGTGTGATAATCACTCCCACGCCCGCAGGTGGGCCCACACGGTCTTGCCGACCTCCCGGTCCCGCACGCCCCACCCGTCGGAGAACGCCGCCACCAGCGCCAGCCCGCGCCCCGACTCGGCGGCGTCGCCCGGGTCTTCGGGCACCGTCGCGGGCGGCCACCGGTCGCCCGCGTCCGACACCTCGACGGTCAGCATCTTCGCCAGGTCGTACGTCACCCGCAGCTCGACCAGCCGACCCGGCACGAGTCCGTGCCGCACGGCGTTGGTGACCAGCTCCGAGACGACCAACTCCGCCGAGGCCACCCCGTCTTCCCCCACGCCCCACTCCGTCAGTACGTCCACCACGTGATGCCGGGCCACCGTGACGCTGCGCGGCGTCGACGGATACCGCCGCCACCACACGAACGACGCGACGGCGGGAGAGGTCTCATCACTTTCCGGTTTCATATCACCAGATTCGCCACGAGCAGCTACGTTCGGTAGTAGTCGCATGTCAACGGGGTCGATCGTTGAGCCCGACCCGGCCCGCGTTGAGAGGCGTTGAGACGAGTTGAAGGGGGTGAGCGCGGATGGCACCCGGCATGATGGTGGTCTCCCCGGCCGGCCAGTACTTCGCGGAGGTCCTGCGGCTGCTGCGGGTCAGGGTCGGCCTGTCCCAGAACGAACTGGGCACACGCATGAACTACACCGGCGCAGCCGTCAGCGCGGTCGAGACCTGCGCCAAACCGGCCACCGACGGCTTCATCGACGCCGCCGAACACGCGCTGGACGCCGGAGGCGTCATCGCTGCCGCTGGGAAGTACCTACGACTCGAGCGGTACCCGGAGCACTTCCAGGGCTTCGTTCAACTCGAGCAGCAGGCGCTGAGCGTCTCGTCGTTCTGCACGCAGGTGATCGACGGCTTGCTTCAGACAGAGAGTTACGCACGAGCGGTGCTGCGGTTCGGCTTCCCGCCCTTGGAGGAGGAAGAGGTCGATGCCCTGGCTGCCGCCCGCGTGGAGCGAAGAGCGCTTCTCTCGCGCAAGCCACGTTGCGTGATCAACATCGTGATCGAGGAATCGGCCCTCCGGAGACGGCTCGGCGGGCCAGGGGTGATGAAGGAGCAGTATCAGCATCTACTCGACTCGGCGGCCCTGCCCCATGTGACCCTCCAGGTCATGGAGGCGAGCCGTTCTGGGCATGCGGGACTGCAGGGGCCCGCCAAACTGGTCGAGACGCCTGACCGAGAGACGTTGGCCTACATGGAGGCGAACGGCCACAGCACGTTCGTTTCCAAGCCTGCCGAGGTAGGGCCGCTTGCCCACCGTCATGCCATGATCAGTCGTCAGGCCCTCCGAGTGGAGGAATCGATGAAGCTGATCGAGCAGTTGACGGGTGAGCTATGAGTGACCTGACGTGGGTGAAGAGCAGCTACAGCGACTCCAGCGGAGGCGACTGCGTGGAGGTCGCCGTGGAGTGGCGCAAGAGCACCTACAGCGACTCGGGGGGCGGCGAGTGCGTGGAAGTCGCCGTCGGGTGGACGAAGAGCAGCTACAGCGACTCCAGCGGCGGTCAGTGTGTCGAGGTCGCGGCGGGCCAAGTGGCCGTACACGTCCGGGACTCGAAGGACATAGCCGGGCCGACGCTGTGCCTGCCTCCGCACGCCTGGCGCCGCTTCCTCGGCTCGCTCCGGTAGGCCCCGCTACTTCACGCGCACGGGCCGTTCGAAGAACGTCTCCAGGACGACCGTCGCCTGTGTGCCGCTGACACCCTCGATCTCGTACAACCGCCGCAACACGTCCTGCAGTTGACTGGTGGACGCCGTGCGCACCTTCACCAGTACCGACGCGCTGCCGGTGATGACGTGCGCCTCCTGGATCTCGGGCACGTCCGCGAACCGTTCGGCCGAATCGCCCATCCAGGACGTCGACTCGACCATCACGTACGCCAGTACGCCGGCGTCCACGGCCTCCGGGGCCACGTCGACCGTCGTCCGGCGGATCACGCCGCGCTCGCGCAGCTTGCGCACCCTCTCGTGGGCGGCCCCGGCCGACAGCCCGACGGCCTCGCCCAGCTTGGCGTACGGCGTCAGCGCGTCCCGTTGCAACTCCGCCAGCAGCGCACGATCCATCTCGTCCACAGTTCTCCGTTCGGTGTTCTTCGCCTCTCACTGTATGACATCCTGCATATCGCACGATCGGGTGATGGTGGTTCGGAGGGGACCTTCCTGTGACGGTAGAACGACTCCCGCTGTACGAGTGTCTCGACGAGCGCTTCCGTACCGGGCGCTGCATGGTCGGCGACGACGACCTGGAGGTCCTGCACACCGGTTCCCACTGGGCCGAGGGCCCGCTCTACCTCCCCGCCTGGCGGCAGCTGATCTGGAGCGACATCCCCAACGACCGGATGCTCCGCTGGGACGAGGAGACCGGCGCGGTCGGCGTCTTCCGCCGCCACGCGGGCCACACCAACGGCAACACCCTCGACGCCGAGGGGCGCCTGATCACCTGTGAACAGGGCAACCGGCGCGTGACCCGCACCGAGCACGACGGAACGCTCACCGTGCTGGCCGACCGCTGGCAGGGGAAGCGCCTCAACAGCCCCAACGACGCTGCGGTGAAGTCCGACGGCGCCGTCTACTTCTCCGACCCCGACTTCGGCATCACCAGCGACTACGAAGGCCACCGCGCGGACAGCGAGATCGGCGCGAACCACGTCTACCGCATCGACCCCGTGACGGGTGGCGTGGAGGTGGTCGCGGACGGCTTCGGCGCGCCGAACGGGCTCGTCTTCTCGGCGGACGAACGGCAGCTCTTCGTGTCCGACACCCGCGCCGGCTTCATCCGGGTCTTCGACGTGCGCGACGACGGCTCGCTGTCCGACGGCGAGGTCTTCGCCGAAGCGGCGAAGCGGCCGCACGCGCGGTTCGACAATCTGCGCTTCGACTCCGCCGGACGCCTCTGGGCCGCTGCCATGAGCGACGGCGTGCACTGCTACGACCCCGACGGCACACTCATCGGCCGCCTCAACGTGCCGGAACCGGTCTCCAACCTAGCCTTCGGCGGCCCGAAGCGGAACCGGCTCTTCATCACCGCCACGACCTCCCTCTACTCCCTGGTGACGGGCGTGAGGGGCATCCACCCCACCGGCCCGGGGCGACCGCGGTGGCAGTGACGCCGTGAACCGCCGTGGTGAGCCGCCGGGGTGCGAGTGCTGGAGGGGCCTCGCACCCGACGCGGGGGATTCGCGGTGCGGGGCGCGCTGAGGACCGCGCGCCCCGCACCGCGAAGGGGTCAGCCCTCCCCGCGTCGCCGGACCGGTTCGACGCCGGTGGCGCGCATGACGTGGTCGAGGTCGGTGCGCATGCCGCGCATCTCCTCACCCATGTCGGCGGTCCGACGGCTCATCTCACAGACCAGCCGCTCGGTGTTCACCATGCGCCGGTCGATCCGCTCCATCCGGACCGACATGCGGTGGATCACCGGACCCAGCTCCTGGAACATCGCGCCGATGTCCCCGACGGCCGACTCCAGCTTGGCCACACGCGGTTCGAGTGCCGACGACACCGGCGCGGCCTCCGCCTCGACGTCGAGCAGGTACGCCCGCACGCGTCGCGCGACCTCGCTGTCCCGCAGCAGCATCGCCACGTTGAGCACCGTGCGCCGACTGTAGACGGCGAGGCTCCGCTGCCGCTGTGGATAACTATTCGCAGTTGCCTTTGTGAACCTCATGGTGAGGTTCACAAACTCCTGCAGGTCAGAGCCCTGCAGGATGCGCAACCCATTGCTCGACAGCTCCTCGCGGTGACGGTCGAGCAAGTTGTTCACAGTCGACTCGCTCACCTCGAAGTACGCGGCGACGTCCCGCGTCGTCGCGTGGACGCCGTCCGGCGCGAGGGCCAGCGTCTTCACCTTGTCGAGGACCTCGACGTGGTGGCTCATGCCGGAGCGCGCCGAGCGCGACTCCAGCAGGACGGATTCGGAGTACATGAAGCGACCCCTCCCGGGGCTCATACGGACAGGACGATGACGCCCCACTCACCCGGGGGCCGCTCGGGTGTCCGTATCCAGGAGCCAGGAGCGGAGATCAGCTCATCCGGTCACGTACTGCACCACCGGCGAGAACGGGCTCGAACCCGCCTCCGCCGGCCACCGCCACTTCACACACTCTCGTCGCCACACACTCGGGTCGCCTCCGCGCAGACTGTGCAACGAGCGGACAGTCGTACGGTTACGCCGCGCGTGTGCGAAGCGCCGTCACTGGGCGAGGAGCTTCTCCAGGACGAGGGCGATCCCGTCGTCCGCGTTCGACGTGGTGACCTCGTCGGCGACGGACCGCAGCTCCGGGTGGGCGTTCTCCATCGCCACGCCGTGCGCGGCCCAGCCGAACATGGGGATGTCGTTGGGCATGTCGCCGAAGGCGATCGTCTGCGAGGCGTGCACGCCCAGCCGCCGGGCGGCCAACGAGAGGCCCTTGGCCTTGCTGAGGCCGAGCGGCAGGATCTCCACGATGCGCGGCCCGGAGACGGTGATGCTCACCAGGTCACCGGCGGCCTCGCGGGCGGCACGGCCCAGGTCGTCGTCGCTGAGCGTCGGGTGCTGGATGTACAGCTTGTTCAGCGGCTCGGCCCAGGCGTCGGCCATGCTCTCCAGCGGCACGGACGGCAGCAGTCCCTCGCCCTCCCCGTAGCCGGGGCCGATCAGCACCTGGCCGTCCACCCCGTCACGGGAGACGGCGAGCGCCAGCGGGCCGACGGCGTCCTCGATCCGTGCGAGCGCCAGCTCGGCCAGCCGCCGGTCCAGGGTGACCGAGGTGAGCATCCGCCGTTCGCCCGCGTGGTAGAGCTGCGCGCCCTGCCCGCACACGGCCAGGCCCTCGTGGCCCAGCATCTCCAGCACCGGACGCGTCCACGGCACCGAGCGGCCGGTCACCACCAGGTGCGCCGCGCCGCGCGCGCAGGCCGCCTCCAGGGCGGCCCGCGTGCGCGGGGAGACGGTCTCGTCCGGGCCCAGCAGCGTGCCGTCGAGATCCGTCGCGATCAGCTTGTACGGGAAGGGCGCGGGGGAGGCGGTCACGTGGCGACCGGCTCCAGCACCTCGCGTCCGCCCAGGTACGGCCGCAGCACCTCGGGCACCCGCACCGAACCGTCGGCCTGCTGGTGGTTCTCCAGCAGCGCGACGATGGTGCGCGGCACCGCGCACAGCGTGCCGTTGAGGGTGGCGAGCGGGCGGGCCTTGCCGCCCTCGCCGCGCATCCGGACCGCCAGCCGGCGGGCCTGGAACTCGTTGCAGTTCGACGCCGAGGTCAGCTCACGGTACTTGCCCTGCGTCGGGATCCACGCCTCGCAGTCGTACTTGCGCGAGGCGGAGGCGCCCAGGTCGCCGGTGGCCACGTCGATCACCTGGAAGGGCAGGCCCAGCGAGGTCAGCCACTGCTTCTCCCAGTCCAGCAGGCGCTTGTGCTCGGCCTCGGCGTCCTCCGGCGCGACGAAGGAGAACATCTCCACCTTGTCGAACTGGTGCACGCGGAAGATGCCGCGGGTGTCCTTGCCGTAGCTGCCGGCCTCGCGGCGGAAGCACGGCGAGAAGCCCGCGTAGCGCAGCGGCAGCCGGCCGCCGTCCAGGATCTCGTCCATGTGGTACGCGGCGAGGGGCACCTCCGAGGTGCCGACGAGGTACAGGTCGTCCTGCTCCAGGTGGTAGACGTCCTGCGCGGCCTGGCCGAGGAAGCCGGTGCCCTCCATGGAGGCGGGCTTGACCAGCGCCGGGGTCAGCATCGGGGTGAAGCCGGCCTCGGTGGCCTGCGCGAGGGCGGCGTTCACCAGGGCCAGCTCCAGCAGGGCGCCGACGCCGGTGAGGTAGTAGAAGCGCGCGCCGGAGACCTTGGCGCCGCGCTCCATGTCGATCGCGCCGAGCAGGCCGCCCAGCTCCAGGTGGTCGCGCGGGGTGAAGCCCTCGGCGTCGAAGTCGCGCTTCTCGCCGAGGGTCTCCAGGACGGTGAAGTCCTCCTCGCCGCCGACCGGGACGTCCGGGTGCACCAGGTTGCCCAGGCGCAGCAGCAGCTGCTGGGCCTCGGACGCGGCCTCGTCCTGCTCGGCGTCGGCGGCCTTCACGGCGGCGGACAGCTCGCGGGTGCGCTCCAGCAGGGCGGTCTTCTCCTCGCCCTGCGCTTTGGCGACCTGCTTGCCGAGCTGCTTCTGCTCGGCTCGCAGTTCGTCGAAGCGGACGCTGGAGGACCGGCGGCGCTCGTCGGCGGAGAGGAGGGCGTCGACGAGGTCGACGTCCTCTCCTCGGGCACGCTGGGAGGCGCGCACACGGTCGGGGTCCTCGCGAAGCAGTCGAAGGTCAATCACGCCGTCAGACTACCCGGCCCGACCTCCCGCGATCGACCTGAAATCCCTTTCCCTCCCGCTATGTCCCATTCGGGGCAAATAGGGAAACTCGGGAATCCCGGTAATCGTGGCGCGCAGTGGGGCGAGGCGGAATTCCCGGCGCAGGCGACCGCCCTCAGCGGGCTCGCGGGGGCGTGCTCACCCCTGAGTTATCCACAGCGCGAGGGCGTGCTCGCTGAATTGTCCACAGGCGGGACGGGGTGAGCTGTGGACAATTCAAGATCCCTCGTCGGCGCCTCCGGGGGCACGTGGAATTCCTGTTTCAAACCCCGGATACCCACTCATTCGAGCGGGATTGACTCACCCTTGAGGGTTGATCACGGGAATTGAGGTGACGTACGGTCGCGTGCCACCGTGTGGGTGACTCTGAGGTCTCCATGCGGTTTTGTCGACAGTGTCCGTTTCGCGTGTCGACTTGTGCACAGGCGGAACGGAGCACCTGACTCCGCCTGTGGATAACTCTGTGGACAAGTCAGCGCGTCCCAGGCCGCAGCGCCGGGGCGGCTACGGACGGCCGTCGAGGCACCTCGTCAGCCAGTCGGCGGCGGCCACGAACTCCTCGTCCGTCGTCCCCGGCCGCAGCGTCGGCCGCACCTCGTCCGCGCGCGGGTACGAGCCGAGGAACCGCACCCGCTGACAGGCCCGCTTGAGCCCCATCAGCACGTCCCCGACCCGGCGGTCCGCCACGTGCCCCTCGCAGTCGACCGAGAAGCAGTACCGGCCGATGCCCTCCCCCGTGGGACGCGACTCGATGCGCATCATGTTGACCCCGCGCGCCGCGTACTCCTGGAGCAGCTCCAGCAACGCACCCGGGTGGTCCTCGCGCAGCCACATCACCACCGACGTCTTGTCGGAACCGGTCGGCGCCGACGGCCGGGCCGGGCGGCCGACCAGCACGAACCGCGTCTGCGCGTTCTCCGCGTCGTGGATGTCCGTGACCAGCGGCTCCAGCCCGTACGTCGCCGCGGCGAACTCCCCGGCGAACGCCCCGTCGAACCGTCCCTCCTGCACCAGCCGGGCGCCGTCCGCGTTGGAGGCGGCCGACTCCCACTGGGCCTCCGGCAGATGGCGCGCCATCCACTTCCGCACCTGCGGCTGCGCCACCGGGTGCCCGGTCACCGTCTTCACCGCGTCCAGCGTGGTGCCGGGCCGGACCAGCAGCGCGAACGCGATGGGCAGCAGCACCTCGCGGTAGATCATCAGCGGCTCGCCGCTCGCCAGCTCGTCCAGGGTGGCGGTCACCCCGCCCTCCACCGAGTTCTCGATCGGCACCAGGGCAGCCGCCGCCTCACCCGCGCGTACGGCGTCCAGTGCGGCCGGCACCGAGACCATCGGCACGAGTTCGCGCGTCGCGGCTTCCGGAAGCGTGCGCAGGGCCGCCTCGGTGAAGGTCCCCTCGGGACCGAGATAGGTGAAACGGCTCGCGGGTGACGGTGACATGCAGCACAGCGTAGTGCGGCGAAAAGGGGCGACCTGCCGCGTCTCAGCCCTCGAGCAGCCGCTGACCCACGTACTCGCCCGTCGCCGGCCCGCCCGGCACGGCGAACAGTCCGCTCGCCTCGTGCCGGAGGAACCGGGACAGCGCGTCCCCGCTGTCCAGCTTCCGCTGCACCGGCACGAAGCCGGTCAGCGGGTCCGCCTGCCAGGCCACGAAGAGCAGCCCGGCGTCCGGCGCACCGTCCTCGCGCAGCCCGTCGTGGTAGGAGAAGGGGCGCCGCAGCATCGCAGCCCCGCCGTTGGTCTCCGGCGCGGCCACCCGTACGTGGGCGTCGGCGGCGATCGCGGGCCTGCCGGAGGAGTCGCGGGCCTCCAGGTCCACCGCGGTGTCCTCGGAGGCGTCCGGTCCGCCGGAGAGGGGGGCGCCGTCGGACTTGCGGCGGCCGATCACCTGCTCCTGCTCCTGCAGCGGGGTGCCGTCCCAGTCATCCAGCAGCATGCGGATACGGCGCACGACCGCGTACGAACCGCCCGCCATCCAGTCCGGCTCGCCGCCGCGCGGGACGAAGATCCGGTCCGCGAAGTCGTCGTCGGCGGGCCTGGGGTTGTTGGTGCCGTCGACCTGGCCCATCAGGTTGCGGGGCGTCATGGGCCGGGCGGTGGCGCCGGGGGTGCGGTTGAAGCCGGCCATCTCCCAGCGGGGCCGGGCCGCCTCACCGGCCTCGGCGCGGAGCACGCGCAGCGCGTGGAGGGTGACCAGCGGGTCGTCCGCGCCGATCTGCACCCACAGATCGCCGTCGGACCGGTCCGGGTCGAGCGCGTCCGCGGTGAAACGGGGCAGCGGGCGCAGCGCGTCCGGCATCCGGTCGGTGAGACCCGTGCGGGCGAAGAGGCTGCGGCCGAAGCCGAAGGTGACGGTGAGCGAGCACGGCCCGGCGTCCAGCGCGATCCCGGACGCAGGGCCGTCCGCCGGGCTGTCGGTGCCGACGGCGTCCATCAGCCGTTCGGCGGCGTCCGACCAGCGGCGCAGCAGCGCGGCGGCCTCCGCCCGTCCCGCGGTGGGGGCGAGGTCGAAGGCGACGAGGCGGCCGTGCGCCTGGAGCGGCGTGGTGATGCCGCACTGGTGGGTGCCGCGGAAGGCCACCCGGCCGGTGCCGACGCTGCTCAGTGCGGTGGGCGGGGCGTCCGAGGTGGCGGCGTGCGCGAGGGCGCCCGTGGTGCCGCCGAGGGCGAGGCCGGTGGCCCCGGCGGCGCTGGCCGCGCCGAGCAGGCGGCGGCGGGACAGCGCGGGCGCGGTGCTCGTGGCGGGGGCCGGTGCGGAGGCCGGTCCGGAGGGGACGCTGGGCTGGGCTTTCTTGGGCATGGGTGCGGTGCCTGTCGTGGGTCAGCCGATGCGGACGGTACGGGTCTCGGTGATCTGGTCGATGTCGGAGGTCCGGACGGTGAGGGCCATCTCCCAGGCGCCGGGGACGGGAAGCCGGAGGCCGGTCGTGCGCCAGCGGCCCGGGCGGTCCTCGCGTGGAGCGACGCGCAGCGGACCGATCTCCTGGGCGGGGAGCGTGAACGATACCCGCACCTCCGGGACGTCCAGCGGCTTCCCGGACGCGTCGGTGAGTCGCAGGTCGAGCGTGTTGCGGCCGGTGCCGCCGGGGTCGAGGGTCACCTTCGCCTTCCCCTTCCCCCGAGGGCCCCCGGTGTCGAAGGGCACGGTCAGCTCGCGCGGCCCGGCCGGTGCGGTCGCCGAGGGCCCGGCGCCGGTGTCCGCCGCCTGCGCCGTGCGGGCGGGCTCGGTGCCGGTGAGCAGGGTGGTGGCGGCCAGCACGGCGACCGCGAGGCCGGTCTCGACCAGCACCGTGCGGCGCAGGCCGCGCCGGTCCGGGTCCGCGTCGCGCGCGCGGCGGCGCCGCGCCGCCTCCACGGCCGCGCGCTGCCGGGCGAGTTGCGCCGCCCGCGCGGGGTCGGCGCCGGGGGCGCCCGTCCCGGTGGGGGAGCTCGCGGCGGTGGCGCGGGCCGCCCCCGAGGTGCCTGCCGGGGCGGGGTGCACGGCGGAGTTCGCGCCGGTCCGCGCCGCTGACGACACCGATGGGTCCGGCTGGGCACGGTGGCTACCGGCCGCCGGTGCCGTCGTGCGGTCGGGTGCCGTCAGGCGGGTGACCCAGCGGCGGGAGCCGTATGCCGCGACGAGGAGGAGCACGATGAGGGCGAGCTTGAGCAGGAGCAGGCGCCCGTAGTCGGTGCCGGTCAGGGCGGACCAGGAGCCGACCTGGCGCCACGACTGGTACGTCCCGGTGAGCGCCAGCACCAGGACGCCGGCCGGCGCGATGCGGGAGAAGCGGCGTGCGGCCGTCGCGGGGACGGCGCCGGTGCCGGAGCGGAGGGCGACGGCGAGCGTGGCGAGGCCGCCGAGCCAGGCCGCGGCGGCGAGCAGGTGGACGACGTCCACGGGCATGGCGACGGCCGTCTGGATGCCGCTGGAGGCGTGCTCGGAGGCCGCCCAGGTGACGGCCAGGCCGGTGGAGACCACGCCGCCGCCGAGGCTCAGGCCGATCACCAGGTCCCGCCGCCGCGCCGGGTCGCCCTCGCCGTCGTTCCCGGGGTCGCCGTCGGCGGCCGTCCGGGCGTACGTGCCGAAGAGCACGGCGGTGAACAGGGCGGCCGCGGCGAGCAGCAGCAGCCGGGAGACCAGCGCGGTGCCGGTCCTGGTGCCGACGACGTCCGCGAGCCCGCCGAGGTCGAAGGCGTCGACGAGCCGGCCGGAGCCGGTGTACGGCGTGCGCAGCAGCAGCATGGCCAGGGTGGCGGCGGTCACGGCGACCCAGCCGCCGGTGACGAGGCGCTGCACGGCACGCACCCGCGTCCCCTGCGGCCAGCAGGCGAGGACGAATCCGGCGCCGCCGACGAGCAGCAGGAGCCCGGCGTAGGCGATGGAGCGGGCGAGGTCGTAGAGGACGCCGACCGCGCCGCCGCCCGCCTCCTGGTCGGGGAGGGCGACGGTGGTCTTCGAGGGGGCGCCGACGGAGAAGGTGAAGGCACCGGAGATGGGGTGGCTGTCGGCGGAGACGACCTGCCAGGCGACGGTGTAGGTGCCGTCGGCCAGGCCGTCGCGCAGCGGGGTGGCGTACCGGGCGTCGCCGCCGGAGGCGCTGCTGCGCTCGCGTGTCTCGCCGGTGTCGGCGCGGCTGCCGTCGGGGGCGAGGACGCGTACCGAGTCGTCGGAGAGCTGGACGGCTTCGGAGAAGGTGAGGACGACGTCCTCGGGCTGCGCGTCCACCACCGCCCCGGCCGCGGGGGTGCTGCCGGTGAGGACGGCGTGCGCGGCTGCTGGCGGCGCGGCGCCGAGCAGGTACGCGCAGAGCGCCGCGAGGACGGCGAGCACGCCGAGCGTGCCGTGCGTCGCGGTGCGGCGCCGGCCGCGGTGGGCGGTGGTGGACGGCATGGTCACGACCTGTCTCAGTGGTGGTCCTCGTGTCCGCCGTCGCCCTCGTGGCTGCCGGAGTCGCCGGAGTCGCCGGAGTCGCCGGATTCACCGGGGTCTCCGGCGGACGGATCGTGGTGGGTGGCCTTGACGGGGACCTCGACGGTGACCGGGTCGTGGTGCGCGAAGTGCAGCTTCACCTTCACCGTGTCGCCCTCGGCGGGCTTCCGGTCCAGGTCGTGGAACATCAGGTGATTGCCGCCGCGGCGCAGTTCGAGTTTCCCGTCGGCGGGCACGGGCAGCGAGTCGACCCGCTGCATCTGCCCGTCGACGGTCCGGTGCATGTCGACCGACTCGGCCAGGCCGCTGGTGACTTCGGTCAGCCGGTCGTCCTTCGCGCCGTGGTTCCGGACGACGAAGTAGCCGCCTGCCATGTCGGTCATGAGCGGCGCCGGCATGTACGCGCCGGTGACCTGGAGGCCCTCCTCGTGCTGGGCGTCGTCCCCGTGTCCCGCCTGCGCCGACGTGCCGGTGGAGCAGGCGCCGAGGGCCAGGGCGCCGGTCAGCGCGAGGGACGCGGCGGTGGCCGTTCGGCGGTGGTGGCGGCGTGGGTCGCGGGCGCGGGTCGTGTTCACGGCGTCTCCCCCCTGATGATCTTCGGCAGTTCCTTCCCGAGGATCTGCGGGGTGGCCGAGCCCTCGGTGTACAGCACGTGCCCCTTGTCGTCCTTCGGCGAGAAGGCGAGGACCTGGCCGCCGTGGGTGGAGACGACGTCGCCGTTCTTCTTCTCGTAGGACTCCTCGATGTGGACGCCGACGCCGCGGGCGGCGGCCTGGATGGTGTCGAAGTCGCCGGTCAGCCCGACGAAGGACGGATCGTGCATGCCCAGCCAGGCGTCGAGGCGCTTCGGGGTGTCGCGTTCGGGGTCGGTGGTGACGAAGACGACGCGCAGTTTCCGCTGCTGCTCCTCGCTGAGTTCGGCCTTGGCCACGGCGATGTTGCTCATCGTCAGCGGACACACGTCGGGGCAGTTGGTGTAGCCGAAGAAGAGGAGCGTCGGGTGGCCCTTCGTCTCCTCGATCAGGTCGAACTCCTCGCCCTCGTCGCTGGTGAGGGTGAGGTCGGGCTTCGGGAAGGGCGTGTCGAGGGTGACGCCGCCGCGCGGCTGGTCGGCACCCTCGACGGAGGCGACGTCGGATGTGCCGCCGGTCGAGGTGTCGCCGCCGCAGGCGGTCAGGGCGAGGGCCGCCGTCAGGACGACGGCGGCCGCGCTCAGTACTCGGGTGGTGCGCATGACTCGGTCTTACCTGGCTTCCTTCTCTGGGTCAGGCGCCGCGACGGCGACCGGCGAGGATGCCGAACGCGACTCCGGCGATGCCGACGACGATGCCGGCGACGGCGAGGACGCGGGCGGTGGTGTCGGTGCCGCCGGAGGTGTCGGCGGCGGTCTCCTCCGTGCCGTCGGCCCCGGCCTTCGGGGCGTCCGCGTCCGCGGCCTTGTCGTCACCGCCGTGGCTGTGGCCGTGGCCGGCGTCGTCGGCGGGTGCGAGCTGGAGGACGGGGGCGGGGTGCTCCGGCTCGGCGGCGCCCTCGCCGGGCACCTCGATCCAGCGCACGACCTCGCCGCCCTCGTAGGTCTGCAGGGCCTTGAAGGCGAGCTGGTCGGCGTCCTCAGGCAACCGGCCCATGGAGACGGGGAACTGCTGGAAGCGGCCCGGCTCGATCTCCCCGCCGCTCCAGGTGATCTTGGTGACGGCTTCGGTGATCTGCTTGCCGTGCTGCTCGATCGGCTCGTCCAGTTCGGACTTGGTGACTTCGACGTCCCAGCCGGGCACGGCCTGCGGCTGCACGGACGTCAGCGGGTGCTCCGGCGGCAGGCTGACCTCGAGCTTGACGGTGCCGGCGTCGTCCCGCTCGTTGGGGACCTTGAAGTTGACGACGCTGTAGCCGCCCTGCTCGGCCTGGTCGGGGTCGACGGTGACGTGCGCGGCGGCCGGGCCGGCGCAGAGCAGCACGGCGGCGGCCGTGAGGGCGCCGGTGGCGGCGGCACGGCGGCCGAGGACGGCGGGGAAGCGACTGGCGGTCGGGGCAGTGGTCATGACGGGCGTTCTTTCCTCTCGCGAAGGAGCCCACTCCCGGGCACGCGGGGCGTGGCCGGATACGGTCCGGCGCATCGGAGGCGCGGACCGGCGCGCGACGGCGCAGGGGCGGGGAAGGGGGTCGGCAGCGCGCGACACCGCCTCGGACCGCCCGGCGCAACGGTGCGCGGGCGTGTCCGGTTGCGCCGGAGCGCGCAGCTGCGCGCGGGCGCCCCCGTTCCGGGGTGCGGGTGTCAGGCCGCCAGGTGCAGGTCGTCCTTCGCGGGCGGCGGGCCGCGCCGGGTCACGGCCCCGGTCAGCGGCGCGGTCGGCCCGTCGGGCGTCCGGTCCCGGTCGGCGCGGCGTACGGCGTCCGGGCCGTGGCCGCCGCTTGCGGTCAGGCCGCGGCGCAGCGCGCCCAGCAGCCGTACGGCCGCCCGCAGCGCCCGTACGGTCAGCAGCTCCTCCGCCGCGCGGGCGGTGGTGGCGGACAGCCGCACCAGCCGCCACAGGGCGGCTTCGCCGCGGCGCAGCAGCCAGCCGAGCGCGACGGCGGCGAGGAGGTGGCCGAGCAGCATGGGGAGGGACAGCTGGGCGAGCGCCGCGTCCAGGGCGGTCGGTACGGCGTCCGCACCGCCCGCGTGCGGGTGGGCTCCGCCTGCCCCCGGCGCGGCGGTCTCGGCGGGGAGCCCGGCGTCGGCGACGATCCGCCGCGCCTCGCCCTCGCTCAGAGCCCGTCCGCCGTCGCCGCAGAGCAGCGAGCGGGCCAGCGCGGTGACACCGTGGTCGTCCGGCCGCGCGGGCGGGGCCGAGGCCGGGGCGTGCCCGGCGGAGAAGAGGACGTGCAGCACGACCTGCCCCGCGGCGAGCGCGGCGGCGATGCCGGGCAGCGCACGCTCCCGCCCGGCGAGCGGTACGGCGGCGGCGAGGACGACGGCGCAGCCGGCGCCGAGCGTCCACAGCGGCACGGGGGTACCGGCGGCCGCGGAGTGTCCGGCGGCGGACAGCAGCACGCAGACCGCGGTGAACACCGCGGCCCGCAGCAGTCTGAGATCCGCACCGGCAGTCATGGCGGCGTCATCATCTCACCGGCTCCTCCTGCCGCCCCCGGCAGGGCCCGGGAGCGGTGGGGCGCGGCGGGAGAACGTGCCCCGAGCCGTGGGGCGTGCGCGGGTGGCCGTACACCGGGCGGAGGGCCGGGCGCGTCCGCCGATCGGGGGGTACCGCAGGGTCGGGGCTTATCCGGCGACCCCCTTGGCAATAGGTACGGGTATGGCCGGACGGGCCCTCGTGGTCCGACGTCGAGCCGCGGCCTGGAGGCTGAGCATGAGCATCTGGTGGTCTCTGCACCTGCGTCGTGAGGCGGCCACGGTGCCCCTCGCCCGGCGGATGCTGCTCGGCGCGATGGACTCGGCCGGGGTGGACCCGGAGATCTCGTACGACCTGGCGGTCGCTCTGTCGGAGGCCTGCGCCAACGCCGTGGAGCACGGCAGCGGCGGCGCGGACGGGTACCGGGTGACGGCGTGCATCGACGGCGACACCTGCCACATCGAGGTGACGGACGGCGGCCCGGGCTTCCCCGCGGCGAGCGCCGGCCGTCCGGCCGCGCCCCCGCCGCCCGGCGCGGCGGCCGCGGACGCCGAGGACGGGCGCGGCCTGTACCTGATCGAGACGCTCGCGGACCACGTCCGCTTCGCCAACAGGCCGCAGCAGGGCGGGGCCGTGGTGAGTTTCGACAAGATCCTCAAGTGGCGCGACGACGCGCTGGTCCGCGCCGGCTGAGACGCGCCGCAGCCCCTCGGTGCCGGCCCGGCGGGTGGGCTTTTTCTGCCCCCGTCTCTGAAAACACCCTGACCGCGCGAGTGAACCTCCGATATAGTCAACCTGGTTGACCAAATGGAGGGGGAGGCTGCGCGGCCCTGGTCGAAGGGGCGGAGGAGGACGGGTGCCGGGCGCGTCGCGCGGGACCACCCACCCGAGGCGCTCCGGCACCTGTCGCGCCGCCGACGCACGGCGTGCGCCCTCCGCCGTCCCGGCGCCGACAGCGCGCCCGACCGGGAGGCGACTCCGTCACCCGGGCCCACGGCTGAAGAGAGGAACCGACCACGATGTTCGTCCGCCATGACGTCGCGTCCGCCCCGGAGGGGGCACGCCCGCACCTTGAGAACACGGCCCGGGGCTTCGGCTTCGTCCCCGCGCCGGTCGCGATGATGGCCGAGTCGCCGGAACTGCTCGAAGGGTTCCTGAACGGCAACAAGCTGTTCGACACGACGTCGCTCACCCCGCTCGAACGCGAGGTCCTGATCCTCACGATGGCCACCTCGGTGGAATGCCACTACTGCGTGGCGTTGCACTCCGCGATGCTCAGTCGGTCGGGCACGGACGCCTCCCTCGTAGAGGCGCTGCGGGAACGCCGGCCACTGGAGGACACGCGGCTCGAGGCACTCCGCGTCTTCACCCTCGCCGTCATGGCCGGCTGCGGCAGCGTCCGGCCGGACCTCATGCAGGGCTTCCTGGACGCCGGGTACACGCGCCGGAACGCCCTGGAGGTCGTGCTCGGCCTGGGCGTCTACACCCTCTCGACCTATGCGAACCGCCTGACGGAGGCACCGGTCGACGAGCCCTTCCGGGCCTTCGCCTGGCACCCGCAGCACTGAGGCCGGCCCGCGACCGGCGCAGAGGTCACGCGCCCAGCCAGTCCCCGATCCCGTCGAGGCTTCCGTGTCCGCCCAGCCTGGCCAGGGCCTCCTCCACCCCGTCCATCTCGCCCGGTCCCACCACCGCGGCCCACTCGTCGCGGAGATGGTTGAGGATGTCGCCGGAGAGGGCCAGCGCTTCCACGCCCCGGGCCGTCAGGGCGACGGCGCGCTGGCGCTGGTCGCGCGGGTCCGGTCTGCGTTCCGCGTAGCCCAGCCGTTCGAGCGTGGTGACGGTCTTGCTGGCGGCCTGCTTCGAGACACCGAGCCGCCGGGCGAGATCGGAGACGCCGCCGCCTCTGCTGATCATCTGCATCGCCATGCCGTGGGCGGGGCGCAGGTCTCCGTGGCCCGCCTCGGCGAGCCGCACGTGCAGTTCGTCGATGAGGGCGCGGAACGCCGAGAGGAGGAGGAAGGGAAGCGCGTTCCCGGGACGGGCGGAAGGGGGCATGGCGGACCAGGGACTCCGGCGGTGTGCGGCGACGCTGCGGGGACGTCGTGACGGGTGCGGCCGCCGCGCGACGACGCGGGGGGACGCGACGGTACGGGTGCCGCGCGTCCAGCCTAGACGTCCGGAGGGTCCGGGGGCCCGCCCCCGTCGGCAGGGGCCGGGTCAGCCCAGCTGGTCGCGGAGGAAGTCCGCCGACTGCTGCGGGGTGTAGGCCTGCGCCTGCAGCCGCGTCATGATCATCGAGTACTGGTCGATCTCCGCCTGCCGGTCCAGGTAGACCGCGCTGGTCAGGTGTTCCAGGTACACCTTGTCAGGCAGCGTCGGCTCGTGGAAGCGCAGGATGGTGATCGGGGAGCCCGCGGCCGCGGCGCTCACCTCGAACGGCGCGATCTGCAGTGTGACGTGCGGCAGTTCGCCGACTTCCAGCAGGTGTTCGAGCTGGGCGCGCATGACGGCTTCGCCGCCGAACGGGCGGCGCAGGACGGCCTCGTCGACCACGGCCCACAGCTTCGGTCCGCCCGCGCGGTGCAGCAGCTGCTGGCGGCGCATCCGCAGGTCGACCAGCCGGTCGATCTTGCGCGCGGAGGCGTTCGGGTAGCCGAGCCGGCTGACGGCGTACGCGTACGCCTCGGTCTGCAGCAGGCCGGGCAGGAACTGCACCTCGTAGGTGCGGATGAGGGACGCGGCCTCCTCGAGGCCGATGTGGAGCTCGAACCACTCCTCCAGCACGTCGCTGTACTGGTGCCACCAGCCGGGCGCGTTGGCCTTGCGGGCGAGCTCGAAGTACTCGGTGCGCGTGTCCTCGTCGAGCACGTGGTAGAGGGTGAGGAGGTCGGCCAGATCGCGGTGCTTGGAGGCGACCTGCCCGCGTTCCAGCCGGCTGATCTTGGCGTGCGAGCCGCGGATGTGCCTGCCGGCGTCCTCACGGGTGATGTCGAGGTCCTGACGGAGCCTGCGCAGCCGCGCGCCGAGCAGAATGCGCAGAGCGGTGGGACCGACCTCGTCCTGCAGGGGAAGGTCGCCTCCGGACGGTGCGCCGATCGGCCGCGGCATCGCGGACATGTCCAACTCCCCAGGTGTGGCCGGTGGATAGCACAGTGTCGCACCTGTGGGGGTGTCAGGTACAGCTTTCCGGACGGGTTCGTCCGTTTCAGCCGAGGGCGCCCTCGGTGACCATTCCGTCGAACTCGCCGTCCTTGATACCTCCCAGCAGTGCGGCGATCTCCTCGCGGCTGTGAACCAGCGCGGGTCCGGACGGGAAGCGGGAGTTGCGGACGGCGACCCGGCCGCCCGGGAGCGCCGCGAGTTCGACGCAGTTGCCGCCGGGGGCGCTCCGTCCGCTCTTGCGCCACACGGCTCCGGCGATCCGGTCCGCGCGGACTCCGTTGTCGATCTGCATCCCGACGTCTCCTTCGCAGAGGGGGGCCGGCGTACGGCGTCCGTACGTCCGTGCTGCAACTGCGGCTGCAAGTGCAGGTGTTCTTACCGATGTGCGCACAACTGTAATTGCATTCGTGCTTGCACGGCCAGAGTTCGGAGGCAGAGACCGGTACTGATCGTTCAACGTCCCTTTCCGGCAGAGAAGTTGACGTTGCAGAATGACCGGAAGCCGCGCGGTCCGGGGGACTACGATTCCGCGCATCGGACGGTGACCACGGCGACCTGACAGGGGCACACATGGGCGGCAACCTCGACCACGAACCGGCGGCCGGGCCTGCCGCGGCAGAACGCGACCTGGGGCTGGACACGCACCACTCCGCGCGGATCTACGACTACTTCCTCGGCGGCAAGACCAACTACCCGCCGGACCGCGAGGTCGGGGAGAAGCTGCTGGCCGCCTTCCCGGGCTTCCGTACCGCGGCGCGCACCAACCGCGCCTTCATGCACCGGGCCGCCCGCCACCTCGCCGAGCGGGGCATCCGCCAGTTCCTCGACATCGGCACCGGCATCCCCACCAGCCCCAACCTGCACGAGGTGGTGCAGGCCGTCGCCCCCGACAGCCGGGTGGTCTACGCGGACAACGACCCGATCGTCCTGGCGCACGCGCGGGCACTGCTCACCAGCGCCCCCGAGGGCCGCACCGCGTACGTCGACGCGGACATCATGAAGCCGCGCGACATCCTGGACTCGCCGCAGCTCCGCGAGACCCTCGACATGGCGCAGCCGGTGGCGCTGAGCCTGGTCGGCCTCTTCCACTACCTCACCGACGACCAGCAGCCCTACGACCTGGTGCGCGCACTGGTGGACGAGCTCGCCCCCGGCTCGTACCTGGTCTTCTCCCACTGCACGCCGGACTTCGCGCCGGAGGAGTGGAAGAGCGCCATCCAGGTCTACAAGGCGGACGGCGGCAACGCGCAGGTGCGCAGCCGCGCCGAGATCGAGCGGTTCTTCGACGGCCTGGAGCTGGTCGAGCCGGGCGTGGAGGTGCCGCACCGCTGGCACCCGGACGCGGACACCGAGCGCCTGGTGGACATCGGCAGCCTGGACGACGCGGCCGTCAGCCTGTGGGCCGGGGTGGCGCTCAAGCACTGACCCGCGCGCCGCACCCGCGCGCGCCCGCACACTCAAGCGCCCCCGGGACGTCGTCCCGGGGGCGCTTCTGCCGGGGTGCGCGTCAGCCCTGCGTGGCCGTCGCGTCCGCCGGTTCGGTCTTCACCGGAGCGGCGCCGGCGCGCTCGGTGGGGCCGGGCTTCCCGCTGCCGGGCTTCCCGCCGCCGGTCAGCCGGCGGGCCAGCGGCTCCGTCCAGCGTGCGGCGAGCGGGCCGATGACGACCAGCAGCAGCACGTACGCCGTGGCCAGCGGACCGATCCGCGGCTCCACGCTCACCGCCAGGCCGGCGATGACGATGGAGAACTCGCCGCGGGCCACCAGGGTGCCGCCCGCACGCCAGCGGCCGGCCGTCTTGATGTCCGCGCGCCGGGCGGCGTACCAGCCGGTGGCGATCTTGGTGCAGGCGGTGACCACGGCCAGGACCAGCGCGGGCAGCAGCACGCCCGGGATCTTGGACGGGTCGGTGTGGAGGCCGAAGAAGACGAAGAAGACGGCGGCGAACAGGTCGCGCAGCGGGGTGAGGAGGTTGTGCGCGCCCTCCGCCACCTCGCCGGACAGCGCGATGCCGACGAGGAAGGCGCCGACCGCGGCCGAGACCTGGAGCTCCTGGGCGACGCCCGCGACCAGGAGCGTCAGCCCGAGCACGACGAGAAGCAGCATCTCCGGGTTGTCGGAGGAGACGGCCTTGCTGATGTGCCGGCCGTGCCGCAGCGCCAGGTAGAGGACCGCGCCGACGGTGCCCAGCGAGATGAGCAGGGTGATGCTGCCGCCGGCCAGGCTGACACCGGCCAGCAGGGCGGTCAGGATCGGCAGGTAGACCGCCATGGCCAGGTCCTCGATGACGAGCACGCCGAGGACGACCGGGGTCTCGCGGTTGCCGAGACGTCCGAGGTCGCCGAGCACCTTGGCGATCACGCCGGAGGAGGAGATCCAGGTGACGCCGGCCAGGGCGACGGCGGCCACCGGGCCCCAGCCGAGTATCAGCGCGGCCGCGGCTCCGGGCAGCGCGTTGAGCACGAAGTCGACGACGCCGGACGGGTACTGCGTGCGGAGGTTGGTGACCAGCTCACTGGCCGTGTACTCCAGCCCGAGGAGGAGCAGGAGCAGGATGACGCCGATCTCGGCGCCGGTCGCGACGAACTCCTCGCTGGCGCCGAGGGGCAGTACACCGCCGTGGCCGAAGGCCAGGCCGGCCAGCAGGTAGAGCGGGATCGGCGAGAAGCCGATGCGACCCGCGAGCCGGCCGAGGATGCCCAGGCCGAGGATGATGGCGCCCAGTTCGATGAGCATGGCGGTGGTGTCGTGCACGGGCTGGTCATCCTCCGGCGATCAGTTCGGCGACGGCGTCGACGCCTTCGCGGGTGCCGACGACGACGAGGACGTCACCGGCGGCGAAACGGAAGTCGGGGGTGGGCGAGGGCTCTGCGGCGGTCCGGCGCAGCACGGCGACGATGGACGCGCCGGTCCGGGAGCGGACCTGGGTGTCCCCGAGCGTGCGGCCGCTGTACGGCGACCGGTTGGTCACCTCGATGTGTTCGGTGACCAGGTCGAGCTCGAGATGCTGGTGGATGTGGGCGACGGGGTCGGGGACGAGCAGCTGGGCGAGCGCGGTGGCCTCGTTGGGTTCGAGCGGCGCCGCGTCCTTGCAGGCGTCGTCGTCCTCCGGGTCGTGGAAGGCCAGGATGCGGCGGCCGTCCTGATGGGCGACGACGGACAGGTGGTGTCCGGCGTCGGTGTTCAGGTCGTACCGGGCGCCGACCCCGGGGAGAACGGTCTTGCGGGAGTGGGCGGTGGGCTCCATGGGCGGGCTCCAGGTGACGGTGTGCCGGTCGTGGCGCGGCACCGGCGCCCGTGCGGGACGGACCGGTGGCCGCGGTGGACGAGTATGACGCCGCCCGGGTCGGGACACGAGGCGGTGGTGCGTTCCCTTTCGCGGGCCGCCTGGGGGGTGACTTTTGACCAACACATTACCTGACGGCATTGTTCCCATAAGGCGCCTTTTACGGATGCGGTGGGGCGAAAGTCCGTCCGGGCGGGGCGAAGTTGGCTGTAGGAGGCACCGAGAAAGCGGAAACAGCCGCCCGCCCCACCGGGCCGGTGGGGCGGGCGGCTGTTTCCGCTTTCTCGGTGCGGGGTCAGCTCTTCAGGCGGGCCATCCACTCCTCGACGTCGCCGCTGGTGCGCGGCAGCGCGGCCGACAGGTTCCGGTTGCCGTCCTCGGTCACCAGGAGGTCGTCCTCGATGCGGACGCCGATGCCGCGGTACTCCTCCGGCACCGTCAGGTCGTCCGGCTGGAAGTACAGCCCCGGCTCGACGGTCAGGCACATGCCCGGCTCCAGCGTGCCCTCCGCGTACGCCTCGCGGCGGGCGGCGGCGCAGTCGTGCACGTCCATGCCCAGCATGTGACCCGTGCCGTGCAGCGTCCAGCGGCGCTGGAGCCCGAGCTCCAGCACCTTCTCGACCGGGCCTTCCAGCAGGCCCCACTCGACGAGGCGGGTCGCCAGCACGCGCTGCGCGGCCTCGTGGAAGTCGAGGTACTTCGCACCCGGCTTCACCGCGGCGATACCGGCCTCCTGGGCCTCGTACACCGCGTCGTAGATCTTCCGCTGGAGGTCGCTGAACCGGCCGTCGACCGGCAGCGTGCGGGTCACGTCGGCGGTGTAGTAGGTGTGCGTCTCCACGCCGGCGTCCAGCAGCAGCAGGTCCCCGGAGCGGACGGGGCCGTCGTTGCGCACCCAGTGCAAGGTGGTCGCGTGCGGGCCGGAGGCGCAGATCGAGCCGTAGCCGACGTCGTTGCCCTCGACGCGGGCGCGGAGGAAGAAGGTGCCCTCGATGTAGCGCTCGGAGGTCGCCTCGGCGCGGTCCAGGACCTTCACCACGTCCTCGAAGCCGCGGACCGTGGAGTCCACCGCCTTCTGCAGCTCGCCGACCTCGAAGTCGTCCTTGACCAGGCGGGCCTCGGACAGATAGGTGCGCAGCTCGTCGTCGCGCTCCCTGGTCACCTTGTCGGTGAGCGCCGCCTCGACGGCCGCGTCGTGTCCGCGCACCACGCGGACCGGGCCGGTGGCTTCGCGCAGTTCCTCGGCGACCTTGCGGACGTCCTTGCAGGGCAGGCCGTACAGCCGCTCGCTCTCGGTGAGGCTGTTGCGGCGGCCGACCCACAGCTCGCCCTGGCCGCCGAGCCAGAACTCGCCGTTGTCCCGGTCGGAGCGGGGGAGCAGGTAGAGCGCGGCGTCGTGGCCTCCGCCCGCCTTCGGCTCCATGACCAGCACGCCGTCCTCGGTCTGGTTGCCGGTCAGCCAGGCGTACTCGACGGAGGCGCGGAAGGGGTAGTCGGTGTCGTTGGAGCGGACCTTGAGGTTGCCCGCGGGGACCACCAGTCGCTCGCCCGGGAAACGTTCGGACAGCGCGGCGCGGCGGGCGGCGGTCCGCCCGGCCTGCGGGACCGGGGAGAGGTCGGTGCGCTCGGTGTCGGCCCAGCCGGTGCGCATGTTCTCGGCGAGCTCGTCGGAGACGCCCGGGTACAGGCCGTTCTTCCGCTGCTTGACCGGCTCCTCCTCGGCCGTCTGCTCGTCGGTGGTGTGCTCGTCGGCCGTGTGCTCCTCGGCGGCTGCCACGTCGCTCCTCCTCGTGCGGGTGTCCGGACCGCCCTCCATCGTATGGCGGCGGCCCGCGCCGTACAGGGGCAAAAGCCTGTGACGTTTCTGTCAGCGGGGCGGCCGGGCGCGCGCGGCGGGCGGGCCGCTGCGGCCCCGCGCCGCGGGGACGGGACGGCGGGTGGAACGTCCGCCCAGTTCAGAAGCGTGCCACGAGCAGGACGACGTCCTCCGGATCGTCCACACGGTCCCGGCCGTCGGGCAGCATCGTGTGCAGCACGTGGTCGGCGAGCAGCTCGGGGTCGTCGCGGCCGGCCGCCGGCGCCGCGGACACCACCGCGTGCAGCCGCGCGTACGCCCGGTCGGTGGACTCGCCCGTCCGGCGCAGCAGGCCGTCGCTGTAGAGCAGCAGCGTCTCCCCGCTGCGGACCGACAGCTCCACGCTCGGCGCCTCCCAGCAGGCCAGCATGCCGAGCGGGGCCGAGAGGGAGGTCTCCACCCACTCCGTGCGGTCCGGGCCGACGATCAGCGGCGGGCAGTGCCCGGCACCTGCGAGAACGATTCTGCGGGCGGCGGGCTCGGCGTAGGCGAACAGTGCGGTGGCCGTACGCGCCGGCTCGGTGAGGCGCAGCAGCAGCTCCAGGTCGGAGAGGACGGCGACCGGGTCCTCGCCCTCCATCACCGCGTACGCGCGCAGCGAGGCGCGCAGCCGTCCCATCGCCGCCATCGCACCCGGCCCGGCGCCTGTGACACCGCCGACGGCGAGGCCGAGGGCTCCCTCGGGCAGCGGCAACGCGTCGTACCAGTCGCCGCCGCCGCGCGGCCCGGTCCGGTGCCGCACCGCCATCCGTACGCCGGGCACCCGGGGGAGCCGGCTGGGCAGCAGCTCCTCGCGGACGGTCGCGACCTCCTCGCGGGCACGGGCCAGCTCCAGCCTGCGGGCCAGGTGCTCGGTGGCGCAGCGCGCGTAGAGCTCCAGCAGGTGGCGCTGGCGACGGGTGGGCTCGGCCGGCTCGTCGTACAGCCAGACGGCCACGCCCAGCCGGGTGCCGTCGTGCGTGTTCAGGGGGAGCGCGTAGCTGGCGCCGAAGCCGAGGCGGGCGGCGACCTCGCGGTGCCGGGGGTCGAGGGTCTCGTCGCCGGGGATGTCGGGGTGCACGATGCCGAGGTCGGCCTGCGGCTCCGGCTCCACGTCGTCCGCAGCGCCGGCCTCGCCGGTGGCGGGTGTCCCGGGTGCGGTGGGGGTGTCGTGGCCGGTGGGGGTGTCCGGCCCGTCGCCGCCCAGGTCCGCGGTGGTACGGGTACCGGGCCGGCCCTCGACGGCGAGGCCGGTCGGCAGGTCGTTCGGGCTGCTGTGGGTGCTGCCGTGGGGGATGTCGTTCGCGAGTCCGGTCCGCAGGCCGCCGGGGAGGCCGTCCTCCAGACCGTCGAGCAGCCGGGTGCGGGAGGCCGACGCGCGCGGCACCGTCTCGATCTGGCCGAGATCGGCCGCCGCCAGGCCGAGCCCGACAGTGTGCTCGGTGCCCAGGCCGTCGGCGGGGGCCAGCGTGACCAGGCCGCGGCGGGCGCCCACCAGCGTGGCACCGGCGGCCAGGGTCTCGCGCAGCGCGGCGTCGAGTTCGTCGGTGCGGGCGAGGCGTTCGGTGAGGTCGTGAAGAGTGGTGAGGTCGGAGATCCAGCCGGCCAGGCGGTCCTGGACCGCGGCGAGGCGGTCGACCGGGGAAGTTTGCGAGGGAGGCGAAAGTGTAGAGCTGAAACCGGCCACTTTCGGGAGATGTGGGGTGCTCATGGGTGGTGGCTTTCAGCCGAGTTCACTCTTCTCGATAGCATCGCAAACCCCCATGTCATGGTGCTCCGCTATGAATGCATCCAGATGTACACGCACCGATGTGACGATGTCCAGCATTGTCCCCAGGGGTTCGATGGTGTCCCTGTGACGCCCTCACTCACAGGGGGCAGGCCGAGATCGTTTCAGATTGGCTGAAAAACCACCCCCGCTCGGAGGTTTTACGGTCGACTGGGCGGAGCAGTACAACCCGGCTCCCGTCGCGGCCCGAAAGAGGCGGCGGAGCGGCCCGGGTGGAGAGTCACCCCGTCCGTTGCGGGTACGGAACTCAAGAGGAAGCCCGCGCGTCCCAGTCCGCGACGGCCGTGCCCCATTGAAGCGGCGGGCAGTCACGATGTGGAGAGCGCCCCGTGCGCGCCACCCCCCGCCAGGTACCACGCTTGTCCGGCGACATGATCCCGTGATCGCCCGAAGCAGCGCTTCGCCCGTCGTACGCATGCGGGTGTGAAGCGATGCCAGAACCACGCGCCAACGATGGGTTCGACGATCCGAAGTACCGAGAAGATCCGGCGTTAACGGAAAGGAACGAGCGCTCATGCGCGAGATCCTCGGAAGGCGACGCATGACCCGGTCATCGCTGCGGAACGCAGCGCTCACCTGTGCCACCCGCTGGCACTGGCCTGTGCTCCCCGGCGCGTCGATCCGCCTGAACGGCGGACACGGGCCGACGGCCCCCTCGCTCGCGCCCGGCTCCCCCACGCCCGGCTCCCCGGAAACCACTCCCACCGACCTCACGGCCGACGTCACGACCGATCTCACGGCGGGCTGCTCCTGCGGCGATCCGGAGTGCGTGGTGCCCGGGGCGCATCCCCTCGACCCCGTGCTGCTGGCCGCGACCACCGACGCCCGGATGGTCGACTGGTGGTGGACGCGTCGCCCCGACGCCTCACTGCTGCTCGCCACCGGCGCGGCCACCCGCGCGGGGCGTGCTCCGTGCGCGCTGAGCCTGCCCGCGGCGGCCGGCCGCGCCGCGCTCGCGGAGTTCGACCGGCTCGGCGTCCGCGTCGGACCGGTGATCGCCATGCCCACCCGGTACGCCCTGCTGGTCCGCCCGTACGAACTCGCGGAACTCGGCGAACTCCTCTACGCCCAGGACCGGGTGCCCAGTTCACTGCGCTTCCACGGCGACGGCGGCTATGCGGCGCTGCCGCCGACCCCGGCGGCCACCGGCGGCGTCCACTGGGTGCGACCGCCCGAGGCCGAACCCACGGCAGCCGTCGCGGAGCCCGGTGCGCGGCCCGGTACGCAGCCGGGCCCGGCGCCCGGCGGGAAGCCGGTCGGCACCGCCCCCTGGCTGCCACGGATGGAGACCCTGGTCGAGACGCTCGTCGAGGCGAGCACCGAGACGCCGGACACCGGCAGTCGGCTGGCGTACTGAGGATCGGGCCCGTGTGCCGCGTACCGGCGGGGGCCGTGGGCCGCCGCCGGTGCTCGGCGTGCGGGGGCGGCACGTCCGGGCGGCGTCGGACCGGAGGGTGGCCGTGCGGTGTACGGGTACCGGGCGTCGGGCGTCCGGCGCGGAAGCGCTTACGTGACGCGGGCATCAAAGAGCCCGGTCGCTGGCGACGGGGGATGCACCAGCGACCGGGCACTTAGAACGGTAACAAGAGATCGGCCATACGCAAACTCGCCTCCCCCGGCTCCGGAGGGCGAACTACTCGCTGGTACACGGCCGGTGGACGCGACGGAAGGTCGCCGCGCACCCACCGGGTTCGCACGAAACCCGCACGCGGTCGCCACGGAATCGCCACGAGCGGGCGGGTGGATTCCGCTTGGCGGTGCCCTGAGCAGGGAGACGGGGGCGGACCAGCTGTGCGGCGCTCTCAGCTCAGGGTGACCTGGCGGTTGGTGAGACCGCTGCGCGCCTTGCGTTCCTGCGCGGTCAGCGGCTCCGCCGCCTTGAGCGCCACGGCCAGTCGCTCCGCGAACTCCTCCGCCGGCTTCTCGCAGTCCTCGGCCGTCATCGCGCTCGGCAGGTCCCACACCGGCACGGTCAGCCCGTGCGCCCGGAACGAGCCGACCAGGCGGGTGTCCGCACCCAGCGAGGACGTACCGGCCGCGTGCAGACGCGCCAGCGCGTCCAGCAGCTCCTCCTCCGGGTGCGCCATCACCCAGCGCAGGTGGTTCTTGTCGGGCGTCTCGCACCAGTACGCGCCCTCGACCCCCGAGAGCCGCGCAGTGGGGATGGCCGCGGCGTTGGCCCGCTCCAGGGAGGCCGCGACCTCGCCCGTCGCCTTCTCCGCGTCGTCGATCCAGAACTCGAAGCCCGTGTGCACCTGCGGGACGAACGGCGCCTCGTCGTCGAGGAGGTCCTGGAGACGCGGGCCGTCGGTCGCCCCCCGCGCCGCACTCACCGGTGTACCCGGGTCCGCCTCCAGCGCCCGCGTCAGCACGTCCGCCAGGTCGCGGCTGAGGTCGCCGGAGGCGGTGTCGTTCTGCAGGCCGAGCAGCACCTCGCCGTCGTCCCGCCGCAGAGCGGGCCAGGCCATCGGCAGCACGGTCGCCAGCCGCACGGCCGGGACGCCCTCCGGCAGCCCGTCCTTGAGGGTCAGCTCCACCGTCGCGGCCGGCACCAGTTCGCGCAGCGCGACCCAGTCCGCCTCGCCGGGAAGCCCTTCGAACGGGCGCTGGACCAGTTCCGTCGCGGCCTGCGCTGCGGCGCGGCCGTGGCACGCCTTGTACCGGCGGCCGGAGCCGCACGGGCACGGCTCGCGCGCACCGACGACGGGGACCTCCCCGTCCACGCGCTGCGGTGTGCCGGCTTTCGTCTGGGGGCGGCGCTTCTTGGCCATGGCGTGCGGTACTCCCGGTCTGCGGACGGTCACTCTTCCGCCGCGAGCCTAGCCCCCGCCGCGCCCCAGCCGTACCGCCGGACGGCGTGCGCCCCGGGTTTCGGCCTCTGGGGCCCGGGCCGCCCCGCCCTGGGGAAGGTGCGACTCACCCGCGGGAGGGACGGCCGTCACGTCGCGCGGCCGGACCGGGCCCGAAACCGTACCCGGCAGCCGGCGCCGGGCCCGTGCCGGTCGTCCGGGCGCGCGGCCGGCCAACCGCCATCGCGACGCGTCCCGCGCGGGGTTCGCCGTGCGCCGTGCCGGATTCGCCCCTGCCGGTTCGCCTCACGCCGTGCCGGTCCGCCTCAGGCCGTGCCGAGGCCGCCCAGCTCTCCGAGCTCCTCGTCCAGGTCCGTGAGATCCAGCCCGGCCAGCGCCCCGCCGAACCCCTCGCCCCCGGCGGAGAGCACCGCCCACACCGTGACCCCCGCCGGCCGCACGCCCAGCACGCCGTCCGTGCGGGGGGCCCGTCTGGCGGCGACGTTCAGGTGCTCGTCGACCCCCCAGTCCTGCGCAAGGGAGGTGATGATCGCCAGCCCTCGCCCGCCGCGTGCCGTGACCGACGGCTTGGACGGCATCGGCCGTGTCGGCCCGCCCCCGTCCGTGACCGCTATGGTCAGCTCACCGCCGGGCGCGCAGCTCCACGCCGCGCGCACGTACTCCTCGGTCTCCTCGGCCCTCCCCGCGCGCAGCGGGCGGGCGTGTCTGCACGCGTTGCTGAGGAGTTCGGAAAGGATCAGAACGGCGTCGTCGACCAGACCTTCCGGTGCCCCGTACGCACGCAGTTCGGCGCGCATCTGGCGCCGTGCCGTGCCCACACCGGCCGGACCATGAGGCACGGCCATGGTCGACGACGAAGTAGGCACCTCCTGTGCCACCACCAACGCCACCCCCGAGACCTCCTTTGCCATGCCAGAGGGATGGATGCCCAAGGCCGGGCGGCAGGAAACCGGACGTTCTTCCTCTCTTGACGTTTTCGTGGTGATCCACTACATCCTCAGTGCGCCGGTGCACGCCCCGCCGTACGCAACCCGCCGAGCGCGCCCGGCAGTTGCCCGGGCGAGTCACCGGAGCGCGGCGAGCTGCTCCCGTACCTGCTGCGGGCGGTTGGTGATGATCGCGTCCACCCCGAGGCGTGCGCACAGGGCGACGTCCGCGGGCTCGTCCACCGTCCACACGTGCACCTCGTTGCCCGCGCGGTGGGCCCGCTCCACGTACTCGGGGTGCGCGCGCAGGATGCGCACGCTCGGCCCGGCGATCCGCACCCCCGCCGGCAGCCGCCCGTCGCGCAGCCGCGGCAGCAGGAGCTGCATCAGGAAGACGGTGGGCAGTTCCGGCGCGGCCAGCCGCACGCGGTGCAGCGAGCGTGCGGAGAAACTCATCACCCGCACCGGCGAGTCGAGCCGGTACCGGTCCAGAAGATCCAGCAGGCGTTCCTCGACCTGACCCGCCCAGCGCGTGGGGTGCTTGGTCTCGATCGCGAGCCCCACCGGACGTCCGGCGTCCGCGACCAGTTGCAGCAGGCGCTCCAGCGTCAGCACCGCGGTGCGCTCGGCGCGCGCGTCCGGCCCGCTGTCGGTGTCCGGGGACTCGTACGGGTCGGTGCCCGGCTCCTCCCCTGCCCGCGCGCCCCCGTGCCGCAGCTTCCAGGAGCCGAAGTCGAGTTCGGCCAGATCGGCCAGTTCGAGGCGGGAGACCGCGCCCCGGCCGTTGGACGTCCGGTTGATGCGCCGGTCGTGCACGCACACCAGGTGGCCGTCCGCGGTGAGCCGCACGTCGCACTCCAGCGCGTCGGCGCCGTCCTCGATGGCCTTCCGGTACGCCGCCAGAGTGTGCTCCGGCGCGTCCTCGGAGGAGCCGCGGTGGGCCACGACGGCGATACGGTCGGCCGTACGTGCGGCCAGGGGCCGCACCGCCCGGCGGATCTCATGCCTCACCGGGATATCGTGCCACCGACCGTGCGCCGTCGGGCGGCGTCACCGCCCGAGGGGCCGGAAATGCCCGCTGTAAGTGTTGCGGACCGAGCCACAGGCCGCGATTTACGCCCCGCCTACGGCTCATGGGGGAGGCTTTCGGGGAAACCCGATGAACAGGAACGTCCGACTCGGCGATGTCGTGTACCTGAGGAGAGAGCTGTGAGCACCGAGAACGAGGGCGCCGCCGCCACGCCGGCGGAGGGGCCACCCACGCAGGACGCGCCCGCGCCCGGCACCCCGGCCGGTACCCCGGCGCCGGAGCCCTCGGCCGCCTCGGGTGCTTCCGCCGCCCCGGGCCGCGCTCCCGGCGAGGACGAGGACTTCGCGCTGGCCCGCCCCGACACCCCGGAGGCGCCCCCCGCCGGAACCGGCGCACCCGCCGAGCACACCACGCGCCTGCCGCGCATCGACCCCGACGCCCCTCCGCCGGCGTCGTCGGCCGCCCCCGCCCCCGGCGGCGCCCCGGCCGACCCGCTGTCCAAGGGCGCCCCGGCGCGCGACGCCGACACCACGCAGCTCCCGCCCGTCCCGCCCCACGCGGCTCCCCCGGCCGCGCCGGGCGCGCCGGGCGCCGGTGCACCCGCCGCACACGCCGCGGCCGGCCACGCCACCCCGCCTCCGCCGCCCCCGCCGGGCGGTGGCTACGGCGGCAGCACCCCGCCCGGTCCGCCCGGACCGGCAGGTTCCGGTTTCGGCGCGCACGGAGCCCACGGCGGGCCCGGCGGCCCGCAGGGCCCATGGGGAGCACCCCCGGCCCCGCCGCCGCACGGCGGCAAGCGACGCGGCCCCGGCCTGGTCATCGCCGCCGTGCTGGCCGCCGCGCTCGTCGCGGGCGGCATCGGCGGCGGCATCGGTTTCTGGGCGGCGGAGAGCAGCGACAGCTCCCCGTCCTCCACCACCATCTCCGCCGAGGCCGGCTCGGAGAGCCGCGACCCCGACTCCGTCGCGGGCATCGCCCAGAAGACGCTGCCCAGCGTCGTCACCATCGAGACCTCCGGCGGCGGCGAGAGCGGCACCGGAACCGGCTTCGTCTTCGACGAACAGGGCCACATCCTCACCAACAACCACGTCGTCGCCAGCGCCGCCGACGGCGGACGCCTCACCGCCACCTTCTCCGACGGCAAGCAGTACGACGCCGAGATCGTCGGCCGCGCGGAGGGCTACGACATCGCGGTGATCAAACTCGAGGACGCGGGCGACCGCGAGCTCAACCCGCTGCCGCTCGGCAACTCCGAGAAGATCAAGGTCGGCGACACCACCCTCGCCATCGGTGCCCCGTACGGCCTCTCCGGCACCGTCACCACCGGCATCGTCAGCGCCAAGAACCGCCCCGTCGCCTCCAGCGACGGCCAGGGCAGCGAAGCGTCCTACATGAACGCCCTCCAGACCGACGCCTCCATCAACCCCGGCAACTCCGGCGGCCCGCTCCTCGACGGCAACGGCGCCGTGATCGGCGTCAACTCCGCGATCCAGTCCGGCGGTGGCGGCGGCCTCGGCGGCGGCTCGGCCGGCAGTATCGGCCTCGGCTTCGCCATCCCGATCGACCAGGCCGAACGCGTCGCCACCCAGCTGATCGAGACCGGCGTCCCCGTCTACCCGGTCATCGGCGTCCGCGTCGCCACCGGCCAGCAGGGCCAGGGCGCCGTCATCGCCGAACGCGTCAGCGACGGCGAACCGGTCACCCCCGACGGCCCCGCCGACAAGGCCGGCATCGAACCGGGAGACGTGATCACCAAGTTCGACGACACCCGGATCGACAGCAGCCCGACCCTCATCGCGACCATCTGGGCGCACGAGCCGGGCGAGACCGTCGAGATCACCTACGTCCGCGACGGCGAACGGCAGACCACGGACATCACGCTCGGGTCCCGCAAGGGCGACAGCTGATCGTCCCGCCCACCCGCGCCCCGGCCCGAACGGCTACGCTGTCCCGGTGCCGACGCCCCGGCGTCGGCACCGGGAGGTGTGCCCGAGCGGCCTAAGGGAACGGTCTTGAAAACCGTCGTGGCAGCGATGTCACCGTGGGTTCAAATCCCACCGCCTCCGCCCACGTAGGCAGGCATGCAGGTCAGCAGGGGTGCCACCGGCCCGGTGGCACCCCTGCTGACCTGCATGCCTGCCTCACCTTGACCCGCCGGTGTCCCGCCTGCGACCAGTGCTTGTGGGCCAGCCACGGGCCAGGATGGGCGCAGTGAAACTAGTCCTGCTCCGCGCTCAGCAGCTGCTGTCGGCGAACTCTCATCCACTCAGGCTCTCTCCGGACGGGACGCCCCAGGTAGAGACGGCGCAGGCGTCTCCGGGTCGTGGGCCGCAGCGCTGGCCCCCAGGGACTCAGCTCGCGTCGCATTGCCAGGAGACACGCCTCGAACTCCTGATGGTTGTCGTAGGGGTAGTACGCCGCCCCGGGCATGGCCCCGTCGTCGCTGACTGGGGTCGTACGCCACGCTTCCTCGCGGTGGTTGCCGCCCTGGTGGCGTGTGCGCGCGAATAAGCGCGCGTACGCCTCTCCTACGACGGACGAGTCCATGGTCAGACGGTTTTGGTGGTACTTGAGTCTCGCAAAGACCTCGCTCAGCCTCTGAGCTAGCGTCGCACGCACCTCTTCATCGGACCCCGGCCTGTGCCTTATGACGTACGGCATCTCTTCGTAGTCGTGGATCGCCTGCAGAGCATCTGCGTACAGCTGAGCCTTCATCTCACGACGTTGAATGTACTGGTTCACCCAGTAGCCCAGCAGAGCCACGGAAGCAGTGATGACGCCGACCATGAGCGTTATGTGGCTTCCCCTGTCCATGATGTCGACGGGCGGCGCCCCTCACCTCCATCGTCGTGGTTGTTGAGTCGGCACCATGGTCTGGGGGCAGGGTGATTTCTCGTAAGACGAAGATCGGCCACATGGCCTCTTGTCAGGATTGACTCAATTCCTTATCGAACCAGGTCGTTCGTCCGATCCTGGAGGCCGTGCAGCACCTTGGCGTACGCCCGGTAAAGGACTTCCACGCTCTGCCCTGCCCGCCGGGCCATCTCGGTGGGTGGGACGCCGGCGTGCAGCCACAGGCGTCATCCCAGATGGCGCCAGTCGTCGGCGAGGGCTCGCGCCGAGTTGAGGGTCTGCGTCAACTCCCGTGCGAAGCAGGCAGGTTCGCGTTTCATCACCCGGGGCTCGAAGCCGAGGATCACCTCCGCGTCGGGGTTGTCCTCGACGGCGAACCGGACCCTCGAGCCGAGGGACGCGGGGAAGGCTGTGGTGGCCTCGAAGGGGTGGAGCAGCCCCGGGTACACGCGGTCGGCGGCCCTCCCCGCCCACCGCCGGTGGCGCCCGGTGAGGAGAGCGCAGGCCTTCGCGATCAGGGCGAGCAGCAGCGCCGGCCCCAGGGTCGCTCCGGTGAACCGACGTCGCATGCCCCACCCCGTTCGTCGTCCGTCGCTGCAGCGTAGGTCCGCGGCGCGGGGAGCGCATGAGTGCGGGTACTCGGTCCGGCACGTCAAGCGTGCCGGACGCGCGTGTCACGAGGTGGAGTGGCCGCCCGGCCCGTCAGGGGGCGTTTCACTTGCGACGGCGCCGCCTGGACGACGTGATGGCGATAGCGATGATCATGGCGACGACGATCGGGATGATGATGTCCATCAGTCGGCTCCTCGGGGGCGACGGCCGGGCGGTGAGCGCCTGGCCGTGGGGTCGGTCTTGTCAGGTCCGGCGCGGAAACGGAGTTCGGTTCGGCACCTGTGCGGTGAGGTACCCCGGGGCCGCGCCGGTGAACGCCGCCGGAAGTCGCAACCGCGTGCCTACGAAAGCACTATGGACGACCGCCGGAAGTCGCGCGTTGTGCTGCGGCCTGGGCGTGCGGTGGCCGCGCTGCGCCGTCGCGAGGGGACGTCAGGTGTAGAGGGTGAGGTCGAAGAGGTCGTAGCCGCGGGAGGCGGGCCAGGACATGAGGAGGACGCAGAGGAGGAGCGGGAGGCCGGCCGCGACGCCGAAGGCGCGGCCGCGCCACGGGCGGAGCCAGAGCAGGGCGACGGCGAGGGTCTGGAGGACGGCGACGCCCAGCCAGTACTGGACGTAGCCGAGGCCGCCCTCGGCGCGCATGCGCTCGGTGATGAAGCCGGGGGCGGCTCCGGTGCCGTCGAGGAGGGCGAGGAGTGTGCCGCCGAGGACGAACGGCACGAGGACGGTGACGCACAGCCCTGTCAGCCAGAGGAAGAGGCCGATGTCGCCGGAGCGCCCGCCGGGGGAGGGCCGTCGGCGCGGGCCCGGGTGCGTTCCGGGGATCGGGGCGAAGGGGACGGGGCCGCGTGGGGGTGCCGGGGTCGTCTCGCGGTTCGGCAGGCGTTTCACGCCGGAGACGATGAGCGCCCAGAGGGCACTGCTCAGCAGGCTGAGCAGAACCGACAGGACGGCGGCGCCCAAGGTCATGGACTCCCCCTCGTCGTCGGGAATCCGGCATGGGGGAGTCGGGCGGGACCGCCGGGGTACTCAATCTGCCCTGGCCGGAAGGCGGTCAAACGGCCGCCGGGCAGGTGCGTGCAGGGGCGACGAACGGAGGCGAGTGCGGTGCAGGGGAAGGCGTTGGTACGGCGGCCGAGCGGACGTGTGGCGGAAGGGATCGTCACGCATCTCGAGCGCACGCCCGTGGATGCGGAACGGGCGGTGCGCCAGTGGGAGGGGTACGTCGCGGCGCTGCGGGAGAACGGCTGGGAGACGGTCGAGGTGCCTCCGGAGGAGGAGGCGCCGGACGGGGTGTTCGTGGAGGACGCCGTGGTCGTCTACCGGGACGTGGCGCTGCTCGCGCGTTCGGGAGCGGAGGAACGGCGTCGTGAGGTGCCGGGCTGCGAGGCGGTCGTCCGCGAACTGGGGTACGAGGTACGGCGGGTGGAGGAGCCGGGGACGCTGGACGGCGGGGACGTGCTGAAGGTGGGCGACACCGTCTACGTCGGCCAGGGCGGCCGTACGAACGCCGAGGGTCTGCGGCAGCTGCGGGCGGCGTTCGAGCCGGCGGGCGCGCAGGTGTTCGGGGTGCCGGTGACGAGCGTGCTGCACCTGAAGTCGGCGGTGACGGCGCTGCCGGACGGCACGGTGATCGGGTACCCGGAGGCGGTGGACGCGCCGTCGGCGTTCCCGCGGTTCCGTGGGGTGCCGGAGCCGGAGGGGGCGCACGTGGTGCTGCTGGGCGGCAGCCGGCTGCTGATGTCGGCCGGTGCGCCGCGCAGTGCGGAACTCTTCGCGGAGATGGGGTACCAGCCGGTGCCGGTGGACATCGGGGAGTTCGAGAAGCTGGAGGGGTGCGTGACGTGCCTGTCGGTGCGGCTGCGGGAGGTCGGGCCCTGACTCCGGCCGCGCCGATGGTGAAGCCGCCCGCCGCGTGAGACCCCGGCCGTGCCGGCGGGACCGTGACGGCACGGCCGTCCGTGCCGTTGCACCGGCAGGTGTCGGTGTCGAGGGAAGGCGGACGGGGTGGACGTGGAGCGGTCCCCGCGGGAGATCGCCGGGCTGATGGTGCTGACGTTCACCTCGGGGATGGTGGACGCGGTCGGCTTCATCGCGCTGGGGCGCGTCTTCTGCGCGCTCGCGACGGGGAACGTGCTGTTCCTCGGCCTGGCGGTGGCCGGTGAACCGCAGTTGGCGGTGAGCAACACGGCGACGGCGCTGGCGTCGTTCGCGACCGGGCTGGGCCTGGGGCACTGGCTGCTGAGCGGAATGGAGCGGCGCGGTCGCCGGTGGTTCCGCGGTGCGATCGGCGCGGAGGCGGTGGCGCTGACCGCGGCGTCGGCGCTCTCGTGGGGGCTGGTGGCCGAGGAGTCGGCGCAGCTGTCGGGCCGGCACTACGCGGTGGTGGCGCTGCTGGCGCTGGCCATGGGGGCGCGTGCGGCCACGGCGCAGCGGGTCGCCGTGCCGGGGATGTCGACGATCCTCGTCACCACCGCGCTGGCGCTGCTGTTCGGCCGTGCGCGCACGGCCGGTCCGGGTGCCACGCCGACGGTGCATCGCTGGCGTTACCTGTGTGCGGTGCTGAGCATCTTCGCGGGCGCGGCCTCGGGGACGCTGCTGCTGCACGTCGGGGTGACGGCACCGCTGCTGGTGGCGGCGGTGCTGGCGGTGGCGGTCAGCCTGTTCGGCGGGCCGGGCACGGGCCCCGGGCCCGGGCGCGCGCCGGAGGGGGGCCCGGGCGCCGGAGCCGCCCCGGGCCCCGACCGTGCGCGGGGCGCTTAGGGGTTTATCGGCGGATCGTCATTCTTGCGGGGGAATCGGCTGGTCGGGTGGGTTCGTGGGGTGTCGCACGGGCAGCATCGGGGCGCGACGTCGCAGTCCACCGAGACACCGGTTCCTGGGAGGGAACAGACATGGCACGAATCCGTACCGCCCGCCTCATCGCCGCCGCGGCCTCCCTGCCGCTCGCGGTCGCCCTGATGGGCGGTGTGGCACAGGCCGACAACGGTGCGAACACGATCGTCAACACGCAGGTCGGTTCGGGCAACCAGGCCAACAACGCCGGGGTGAACGGCCTCGGGCCGACCTGGATCGACCAGGACAACGTGTCCATCAACTTCTCCGAGCTCTGGTAGGCCCGGGGCCGGGAGGCCGGGTGCACCGCACCACCGCACCGGGGCCTTCCGGGGAGTGAAGGGGTAGTCGTCCGCCGCGCCCGCACCGTCGTGCACAAGACGGTGCGGGCGCGCGGACGTTCGTGCGCGTTCGCTCCGTGCGGGCGGGCGAGCTGGCGACGGACGTGCGGGCGGACGCGGAGCGCGTGCGCGCCGGGGCGGGCGGTTGCTGCGATCGGATGAAGTATGCGGTGCCGTGAGCAGGTGCTCGGCATGTCGTGGGCCCCGCCGGGTGGTCCGGTCGTTCACTCGCCTCATGCGGCACAAAAAGCACATGATGCGACGATTCGTTGTCTTCTTCTCCGCGTTCGCCTCCCTGCTGGTCGTCGGCCCGACGACACCGGCGCACGCGGACCAGGACCCGCGCCTCGGCGGCGCGCAGATCTTCACCGGGCGCGGCTTCGACACGTGCCAGGCGCCGTCCCTCGGCACCATGGCGGCCTGGACCGACTCGCCGTACCGGGCCGTCGGCGTCTACATCGGGGGCCGCGGCCGTGCCTGTCCGGACCAGCACCACCTCACCCCGGACTGGGTGCGGGGCGTGACGGACATGGGCTGGAACCTGCTCCCGCTGTACGTCGGCTCGCAGTCGCCGTGCGTGCACTCCGACCGCAAGCGCCGCTACGCCATCGACCCCGACCGTGCGTGGCGCATGGGTGTCGCGGAGGGCCGGGACGCCGTACGGCAGGCCGAGGAGCTGGGCATGCTGCCCGCGAGCCCGCTCTACCTCGACATGGAGGCGTACGACCGCAAGGACGCCCGCTGCGCCGACGTCACCCTCACCTTCGTGCAGGGCTGGAACCGCGAGGTGAGCCGGCACGGCTACCTGCCCGGCTTCTACAGCTCGGCCGGATCCGGCGTGACGCACCTCCAGCAGGCACGCGACGCGGGCGAGCGGGACCTGCCCGAGGTGATGTGGTTCGCCCGCTGGAACGACCGCCCCGACGTCGCCCGCGAGCCCACGCTGTCCGCCGGCGACTGGCAGCCGCACCGTCGCATCCACCAGTACCGCGGCAACGTGAAGGAGACGCACGGCGGCCGCACGGTCAACATCGACCGCAACCTGGTCGACGCGCCGGTCGCCGTGATCGGCTAGCGTCGGCGGTCCCGCGCACCGGCGCTGCTGCGCCCGCGATCTCCCGCCCGCCGGGCGGCCCCGGCGGGCCGCCCGGCGGACGCCGTACCGGAGCTCGCACGGACACGGCGGCACCACCCGGCGGGTGGAACCCTGACGCGCGGCGGAGCGCCCTCCACCCCGGGGAGTGCTGCGGCCGCGCGGCGTACTCCCTGAGGGGGAGGGCGCTTCGGGACTTCCGGGCGATCCCCCGGCGCCGCCCCACTCCTAGCGTGGAGCCATGACCACGCCTGGGACCGTCCGGAGCGCGAGGCGCCCCGGCTCCGCCGCCGCCACGACCGGGACGCCGCCGACGTTCACGTCGTACGTGCGCAGCCGCGGTCCGGTGCTGCTGCGCACCGCGCGCTCGCTGACCTCCGACCCCTGCGACGCGGAGGACCTGCTCCAGACCGCGCTGACCAAGACCTATCTGGCGTGGGACCGCATCGAGGACCACCGTGCGCTGGACGGCTACGTGCGGCGCGCCCTGGTCAACACCCGCACCTCCGAGTGGCGCAAGCGCCGGGTCGAGACGTTCGCCGTCGACGAGCTGCCCGAGCCGGAGCCCGTGCCCGGCCCCGACCCTGCCGAACAGCAGGCCGTCCGCGACGCGATGTGGCGCGCGGTGTGCGCGCTGCCCGCCCGTCAGCGCGCGATGGTCGTGCTGCGCTACTACGAGGACCTGAGCGAGGCGCAGACCGCCCGCGTGCTCGGGGTGTCGGTCGGCACGGTCAAGAGCGCGGTGTCCCGCGCCCTGGCCAAACTCCGCGAGGACCCCCGGCTCGCCGCCGACATCCACGGCGAGCCCTCCCCGACCCCGGCCGCGACCCCGACCTCGGCGGCGGTCCCGATCCCGTCCCCGGCCACGGAGCGCGCCGCGGCCTGACCGGTGCCGGCCCCCGGCGGGGGCCGGCGGCAGGAAGCGGGGTGGCGGGGGGTCGACATACCGAACGGTATGCGGCCAGAATCGCAGCACCATTACCCGGCCGTAACTCGGGGAGGCACCCGGTGCTGAGCACGATGCAGGACGTACCGCTGACCGTCACGCGCATCCTGCGCCACGGCGCGACCGTCCACGGAAGGTCTGAAGTCGTCACGTGGACCGGGGAGGGCGAGCCGCACCGGCGGTCGTTCGCCGAGATCGGGGAGCGGAGCGCGCAGCTGGCGCACGCGCTGCGGGACGACCTGGGCGTCGGCCGCGGGGACCGCGTGGCCACGCTCATGTGGAACAACGCCGAGCACGTCGAGGCGTACTTCGCCGCCCCCTGCATGGGCGCCGTGCTGCACACGCTGAACCTGCGCCTGCCCTCCGAGCAGCTGGTGTGGATCGTCGGGCACGCGGCCGACCGGGTCGTGCTGGTGAACGGCACGCTGCTGCCGCTGCTCGCCCCGCTGCTGCCGCGGCTGGAGACCGTCGAGCACGTGGTCGTCGTCGGCCCCGGCGACACGTCCGTGCTGGACGGCTGCCGGCCGGCCGTGCACGCGTACGAGGACCTGCTCGCCGGCAAGCCGACCACGTACGACTGGCCGGAGCTGGACGAGCGTGAGGCCGCCGCGATGTGCTACACGTCGGGCACCACCGGGGACCCGAAGGGCGTCGTCTACTCGCACCGTTCCATCTACCTGCACGCGATGCAGGTCAACCTCGCGGAGTCGATGGGCCTCACGGACGCCGACATCACGCTGCCGGTGGTGCCGATGTTCCACGTGAACGCGTGGGGGCTGCCGCACGCGGTGTTCATGACCGGCGTCGGCATGCTGATGCCCGACCGCTTCCTCCAGCCCGCGCCGCTCGCGGAGATGATCGAGACCGTACGGCCCACGCACGCTGCGGCGGTGCCGACGATCTGGCAGGGGCTGCTCGCGGAACTCGCCCAGAAGGCGCGTGACATCACCTCGCTCCGGACCGTCACCATCGGCGGCTCGGCCTGCCCGCCCGCGATGATGCGCGCCTTCGAGGACCAGTACGGCATCCGCGTCTGCCACGCCTGGGGCATGACGGAGACCTCGCCGCTGGGCAGTCTCGCCCACCCGCCGGGCGGGCTGACGCCCGAGGAGGAGTGGCCATACCGCATCTCGCAGGGCCGCTTCCCGGCCGGCGTCGAGGCACGACTGGTGGGTCCCGACGGCGACTTCAAGCCGTGGGACGGCGAGTCGGCCGGTGAGCTGGAGGTGCGCGGGCCGTGGATCGCCGGGGCGTACTACGGGGGCGCGGACGGCGAGCCCGAGCGCCCCGAGGACAAGTTCAGCCCCGACGGGTGGCTGCGCACCGGTGACGTCGGGGTGATCACGCCCGACGGCTACCTGACGCTGACCGACCGGGCGAAGGACGTCATCAAGTCGGGTGGCGAATGGATCTCCTCCGTGGAGCTGGAGAACCACCTGATGGCGCACGACGCGGTCGCCGAGGCGGCGGTCGTGGCCGTGCCGGACGAACGGTGGGGCGAACGCCCGCTGGCCGTGGTGGTGCTCGCGGAGGGCGGCGCGGACGTGACGTACGAGGAGCTGCGGGCGTTCCTCGCGGACCGGATCGCGCGGTGGCAGCTGCCGGAGCGGTGGACGCAGATCGGCGAGGTGCCGAAGACGAGCGTGGGGAAGTTCGACAAGAAGGTGCTGCGCGCGCAGTACGCGGCGCGCGAGCTGGAGATCACGACGGTCGGCGGGTAGGCGCGCGGACGCGCGCTGCGCTGGTGGAGGTGCGGCGGGCGTGGTGCGTCGGGCGGGGTCCTCGCGCCGGGGACCCCGTCGCCTCGTGGCCGCCCGCCGCCCGCCGCCCGCCGCCCGCCGCCCGCCGCCCCGCCGTCAGCGGCGAGGGCGTGGGTGGCGCGCACCCACTCCTCGGCGCCACGGCGATGCCGTCGGCGCCGGTTCCGGGAGGCCGCGTGCGCCGATGCCCGGTGACGGCAGGTGCTGTGACGTGGGCTGCGGCGACGCACGCGCCGCAGCCCACGCGAGAGAGGGTGCCCGAAGCCGCGCGAGCCGTGCGGGCGCTGTCGGTCGCCGGAGCGCCGCCCCCGGCAGGAATCAGTGGGCGCCGATCTTGGTGAGGAGGTCGACGATGCGGGACTGGACCTCGTCGCTGGTGGAGCGTTCGGCGAGGAACAGCAGGTTCTCGCCGGAGGCGAGGTGCGGCAGTCCCGCCGGGGTGATCCCCGCCGAGGTGTAGACGACGAACGGGGTGCGGTGCAGCAGCCCGCTCACCCGCAGCCAGTCGATGATCCCGGCCCGCCGGCGACGCACCTGCATCAGGTCCATCACCACGAGGTTGGGCTGCATCTGCGCCGCGACGTTGACCGCGTCCGCGTCCGAGGGGGCGTGCGCGATCTGCATGCCGCGCCGTTCCAGGGACTGCGCGAGCGCGCGCGCGACGACCTCGTTCTCCTCCACGAGCAGTACCCGGGGCGGGTGCTGCTCGCTGTCGCGCGGGGCGAGCGCCTTGAGCAGCACGGCCGGGTCGGCGCCGTACGCCGCGTCGCGGGTCGCCTGGCCGAGCCCCGCGGTCACGAGCACGGGCACTTCGGCGGCGACGGCGGCCTGCCGCAACGACTGGAGCGCCGTGCGCGTGATGGGACCGGTGAGGGGATCGACGAACAGTGCGGCGGGGTAGGCCGCGATCTGGGCGTCCACCTCCTCGCGGGAGTTGACGATGACCGGCCGGTAGCCGCGGTCCGACAGCGCCTGCTGCGTGGAGACGTCGGGCTCGGGCCAGACCAGCAGCCGCCGCGGGTTGTCCAGCGGTTCGGGCGGCAGCTCGTCGTCGACGGCCCGCAGCGGCATCGTCATGCCGCCGCCGTCGGTGATCTCGACGGCGCCGTTCGGGCCGTCCAGCGGTTCGGGACCCTCGGCGGCACCTGCTTCCGGTGCTCCTATGGCGAACTCGCGTCCCTGCCCCTGGGGCCGGCCGGCCTGACCGGGTGCCGCGTCGCCCTCGCGGGTGGCCAGTTTGCGCCGCCTCCCGGAGCCCGTCGCCTGCGCGGGAGTGGAGGGAGTGGAGGGGGTGGACGGGATGGCCGGGGCGGGAGACGGCGGCGCCTCGGCGTGGCCTGCGGCCTGCCCGTTTCCGTGCTCCGCGATGCGCCGGGCGAACGGCACCCCCTGCCCGAGGGTGCGCACGCTGATGCCGCCGCCGGTCTGCTCGGCCGCGTGGGCGTCCTGGCCGCCGCCGGGCATGGGGAGGCCGGGCCGGCGGACCGGGCGGTTCGCCGCCTCGGGGGTGTGGCCGCCGCCCAGTATCGGGCTGGCCGCGACCCGGGAGTGGTCGGCGCGCTGCCCGGCCTGTGCCTCCTCCGCGGCCGGATCCGCGGCCGGTGCCCGCCCCGCTGCGGCGGAGGCGGGGTCGGCGACGGCGCCGGGACCGTTGCCGGGAGGGTGGAAGCCGTTGCCGGTGCCCGTGCCGTTCGACGTGGGCTGGGCGGGGGCGCGGTCCGCCTCGGCAGGCGGCAGCGCGAACGGCTCGTGCGAGGGCGCCTGCCCCGCGGCCTGCTCCGCGGCGCGTGCGCGGGCCGCGGCCAGGCGGCGGGCGCGGCGGCCGCCTTCGGCGGCGCCGGCCGGCACGTGCTCCGGCAGGGCCTCCTCCGGTACCTGGGGAGCCGGCTCGCCACCGGGCCCGGACGCGGGAGGTGCGGCGCGGCGCCCGCGGCGCCCGGTGCCGGGCGGGATCTGGTGCGGGACGGTGCCGCCGTCTGCTGCGGCCGTCTGCTGCGACGGGGCGGGGGAGGGCGCGGCAGGGGGGAGGGCCGGCATGCCTCCCGGCGCCCGCTGACCCGCCGGTACGTGCGTCGCCGCGGCAGCCTCGTTGCCGTCCCCGGACGGGGTGGCCAGCGTGCGGCGGGCGCGGCGGCCGGTGCCCTGCGGGGGCGTGCCGCCCGCCTGCCCGCCCGCCTGCCCGCCGGCCTGTCCGCCGCCCGGCGGCTGCGCCGGTGCGGGACCTGCGGGCCCGGGCAGCGCGGGTAGCGCGCCGGCCGGAGACGGGCCTGCGGGCGCCGGGGGCGCCGGGGCGCCGGACGGCTGTTGATGGGTCTCGGGGTGGTCGGCGCGTGCGCGCCGGCGGCGTCCGGTGGGCGCCGGGCCCTCTCCCCCGGGTGGGGTCCCGCCCTGTTGCTCCGGAACGTAGGGGCCGCCCTGCGCGGGGACGCCGCTCCGCTCCGCCGCGGGCGCCGTCTGCGGCGGCTCGGGGGCACGGGCGGCCGGTACCGCGGCGTGCGGCGCCGCCTCGGTGCCGCGCATGGGCTGGGCCGGGACGGGCATCACGGTGGTCTCGTTGTCCGTCTGCCCGGTCTGTGTCACGCCGCTCGCGGCCGCCCCGTCGGTCCCCGCACCCGGGACCCCCGCACCGGCCGTGCCCGGGGCACCGGCCGCGCCGGCACCGAGTGCTCCGGCGGTGCCGAACCCGGCGCCGGCCGAACCGTCCGAGCCGCCCGAGCCGTCCGTACCCGTGTCCGTGTCCGTGCTCGCGCCGGCGCCGGCCGCTCCGGTGCCGCCGGTGGCCGCGCACGGCACCTCCAGCACGTACGCGCTGCCGCCCGCGCCCGGCACCTCGTGCGTCTGCAGCACGCCGCCGTGCCGCCGCACGATCCCGCTGACGACGGGCTGATGCACCGGGCTGCCGCCCGGGTGCGGTCCGCGCACCTCGATGCGCACGACCTCGCCGCGCTGTGCGGCCGCGACCACGATCGTGGAGTCGCCGGTCGGCGGCGTCAGCGACTGGTTGCCGGTGGCGTCCACCCCGGCCACGTCCGCGATCAGGTGCGCCAGTGCGGTGGAGAGCCGCGCCGCATCGACCTCGGCCTCGATCGGCGGGGCGTGCACGGCGAACTGCGCGCGCCCCGGGCCGATCAGCTCGACCGCGCCGTCCACGCCCGCGGCCACGACGGTGTCCAGCGAGACGCGTGCCGTGCTCAGCTTCTCCCTGCCGGTCTGCAGGCGCTGGAACGCGAGCACGTTGTCGACCAGCGTGGTCATGCGCGCGTAGCCGGCGGAGAGGTGGTGCAGGATCTGGTTGGCCTCCGGCCACAGCTGGCCGGCGGGGTCGGCGGCGAGGCCGCCGAGTTCGTCGCGAAGCTGGTCGAGCGGCCCGCGCAGCGCCTCGTCGAGCACGGCGCGCAGCTGCTCGTGCCGCTCCCGCAGGGCGACGTACGGGCGCCGGTCGGTGAAGGTCAGCACCGCGCCGACGAGCTGGTCGCCGTCGCGTACGGGCGCCGTCGTCATGTCGACGGGCACCGGGCTGCCGTCCTTCGCCCAGAGCACCTGCGCCGCGCGGACGCGGTGCTTGCGGCCGGAGCGCAGCGTGTCGGCGAGCGGGGTCTCCTCGTAGGGCAGCGTCGAGCCGTCCGGGCGGGAGTGGTGCACCAGGGGGTGGAGTTCGTGGCCGCCGAGGTCGCCCGCGCGGTAGCCGAGGATCTGCGCGGCCGCCGGGTTGACCAGGACGACACGGCCCGAGGTGTCCACGCCGACGACGCCCTCGGAGGCGGCGCGCAGGATCATCTCGGTCTGCCGCTGCTGCCGGGCGAGCTCGGCCTCGGTGTCCAGGGTGCCGGTGAGGTCGCGGACGACGAGCATCAGCAGTTCGTCGCCGGTGTAGTGCGCGTTGCGCCCGCCGCCGGTGCCGTGGTCGGACCAGGCGGCCTCGAAGGAGGAGGCGTAGGTGCTGCGGCCGTCCTCCAGGTTGGCGCTGGTCACCTCGACCGGGAACTCGCTGCCGTCGGTGCGGCGCGCGGTCATGCGCGTCGGCTTGGTCCGGGCCTCGCCCTCGTCCTCGCCCGGCCGGCGCATCGATCCGGGGATGCGGTTGGGGTCGAACTCCGGGAGGAGGTCGAGCAGCCCGCGGCCCACCAGTGCCGTCCCCGGGGCCTCCAGGGCCTCCAGGGCGATCTTGTTCGCGTTGACGACGGTGCCGTTGCAGTTCACCAGGAGCAGTGCATCGGGCAGCGCGTCGAGTATGGCGGCGAGACGAGCAGCGCCTCGGGGTGGCCTGCTGCTCACGACGGTGCTTCCTCCCTGTTGCCGCTGGTACCGGAGGCGGGGCCGAACGGCCCGCTCGAGGCCGTCAGTCTGCCCGCAGTCCCCGGGGCGTCACTAGAGGCAGAGTCTACGGGGACCGGCGCCCCCTCAGGCGGCGGATGCGCGGGGGCGCCGGGTGGGAAGCGTGAGCGTGAGGTCAACACCTTCCGGTGAAACCCCAGTTGGGGCGGTGGGCCGGGTGGTCAGTTCAGCGCGGGAAGGACGGGGACGAGCCGGTCCCAGCGGGACATCTCACATCCGTTGCTGCGGTCGAACCGGGCATCCACCGGCTTACCGTGCCAAACGCCCTTGATCCGGGCGTGGGCGGGGCCGCCGTGCACCATCGTGCACACCGCCTCGGACGGTACGGGTGCGAACGGCCCGGCGGCCGGTGCGCGGAGGGCGCGCTGTGTGTCGCCCGACCGGCCGACCGGGCCCTCCGGGTCGCGGCCGGCCGTACGCGCGGCGGAGACCGCGGCGTCCAGCGCCTCGCAGGCGGCCTGCGCCCGGGGGTGGGTGCCGCCAGCGGGGTGGCAGAAGAGGGAGCGCGTGCCGTCGTGCCGCGCGTCGCCGGTGCCGGAGACGGTGATGCTCAGGTAGTCGGCCTGTGCCGGGGGCATGGTCGAGAAGCCGGTCTCCTGCGGCGCGGCGGCGGAGGCGGCTCCCGCTCCGAGCAGGGTGGCCAGTACGGCCGCGGCGCCGGCGAGCGCGGCCAGGGTGGGGGCGGTACGGCGAGGCATGGCGGAACTCCCGGGGCGTGCGTGCGCGCACGCGGGTGCGTGCGCGGGGCGGGCGGAGGGACGGCTCGGGCGTGCCGGGAGCCGGAGCACCCGTCGGCCGGACCGCCATGTCCGTCTCTTCCCGGTTCAACGCGGATCGCGGCGTCGAGTGGCGGCATCTCGCTCAGGTGGCGGGCAACGCCACGCTCCGACCTGGGGCAAGGGCTTTGCCCGGCAGCCCCCGGGCCTAGTAACGTGGAGGGCGATTGGTGAGCGCGGCCCCGGCTGTGTCATCATCTGCACGCATACCCCGACCGCCGTGTGTGGGTCACGGGTGTGTCTGGAGGCTTCGCCTAGTCTGGTCTATGGCGCCGCACTGCTAATGCGGTTTGGGTCTTAAAGCCCATCGAGGGTTCAAATCCCTCAGCCTCCGCTCGATCCGCAGCGATCACGAAGAGCCCCGGCCGACCGCCGGGGCTTCTGCGTTTCCGGGGCCCTGGGTGAACGGCGCCCGAGTGGTGCCCTGGAAGGCCGTTTTCGCAGGTCGAAAGGGGTGCGGTAATCGGATTTCGCCTGGCGGCGCCGGTCATGTAATGTTGTCCCCGCAACGCCGACCGGCACGGAAGAGGCCGGACGTCAAGCGCTCGTAGCTTAACGGATAGAGCATCTGACTACGGATCAGAAGGTTGCAGGTTCGAATCCTGCCGAGCGCGCACAGGCCAGAAGCCCCCTGCGGAATCCGCAGGGGGCTTCTGGCATCAGCGGGTGACATCAGTGCACCGCTCAGACGACCGCCGGGCCCCCCGTCGGGCCGCCTTCGTCGTCACCCCCGAGCGCATCGTTCTTCTGATCCGCCGCTGCGGTGAGGGTCGTCTCCCTCACGTGCGCGTAGGTGTCGAGCGTCATGGTGGTGGTACTGCGGCCCAGCGTCTCCATGATCGTCCACGCGTCCACTCCCTGCGCGAGCAGAAGCGACCCGCAGGTGTGCCGGAGGTCGTGCACCCGAACGCGTCGCACCTCGGCATTCCGGCAGAGCACGGTGAGCATCCGGTGGAGGCGCCCCGGATCGGTCGGCCGGCGAGTTGGTCGCCGGGCGCAAGCGGGTGCGCTACCTGGGTGGCGAACCGTCCGATGAGGCCCGGCCGGCACGTCGAAGGCGCCACCTCCGCAGTGGAGATGGCCTTCTCCCGTCTCGCGATCTCTCACGCGGCCCGCACGGAACCCTGCGAACGGGAAGGGGGGTTCGGCGGTTCGTGAGGTGCTGCCAGCGGCAGAGCGGCGACCGGCGGGCGAACGGGCGGGGGCGCGCTCCGCCCGGCTAGGGTCTGTCCGGCGGATCATGGTCGGAGCCACAATCGGATGGCTGCGGCTGTGACGGTGCCGTGGAAGACGTAGGCCCTCTTGTCGTAGCGGGTGGCGACGGCTCGGGAGTTCTTGAGCCTGTT